>JBEKKY010000051.1:0-14129 GCA_050010475.1 Acidobacteriota bacterium
ATTTGGAATCTGGAATTTGGAATTCAAAGGGAGGCCTCAATGAAAACCAAAGTCTTCCCCGGTTTTCACGAAGCGGTGGCCGACATCCCCGATGGCGCCACCATCATGATTGGCGGCTTCGGACATGCCGTTGATAAGCCGCAGAATCTCATCAGGGCTTTGCGCGATCATGGAGCGAAGGGACTTACCATGATCGTGAATGGCGCGGGAGTGTCCGGTTCACTCGGGATCGGTTCTCTCGGCGGGAAACCGTTTATCGACGAAGAAATCCTTTTGGAAAACAGACAGATAAAGAAGGCAATCTGCAGTGTTCCCGCATCGCTGGTTATGTCCAAGCCCGGTGCGTTTGAAAGGCAATATTTGGCCGGAGAAGCAGAACTGGAATACGTGCCCCAGGGGACGCTGGCCGAGAGAATACGGGCCGGCGGCGCAGGTCTGGGTGGATTCTATACTCCGACCGGGGTAGGGACACTCGTTGAGAAAGACAAAGAAAAACGAATCATAGACGGCGAGGAGATGCTGCTGGAATTTGCGCTGCGGGCGGATTATGCGCTTATCAAGGCCCACCGGGCCGACAAAATGGGAAATCTCGTTTATCGCGGCATCATGAGGTCTTTTAACGCAGTAATGGCGACAGCGGCAAAGGTCGTCATTGTCGAGGCGGAACAGATAGTGGAAACCGGAGAACTCGACCCGGAGATTATTGTGACACCGGGGATATTCGTCGATCGCATCGTTGAGATGCCCAACAGGAGGGAAGAATGAAAGCGCGGCTCGACCGGCAGACAATAGCTCTTCGGGTTGCGAAGGAATTCGAAGACGGGGCGGTCGTAAATCTGGGCGGCGGCATACCGGCCCTGACTGCGAATTTCGTGCCCGAAGGCAAAACCGTGATCTTCCATGCCGAGAATGGAGTCCTTGGCTTTGGCGGCGTCCCCCCCGAACCTGAACAGAGCCCATATTTCCTGGGTGCCAACGGAGTGCCCTTTTCCCGGCTGCCGGGCATGAGCTTCTTCGATCATGCGCAGTCATTTGCAATGATCAGGGGCGGGCACATCGATATTTCGGTCCTGGGAGCCCTGCAGGTATCGGAGAAGGGCGACCTGGCCAATTGGACATTCCCGGAAAGGGGAATAGGAAATATTGGCGGCGCGATGGATCTCGCGGCGGGATGCCGCCGGATCATTGTAGCGATGGAGCACGTCACGCCGAAAGGTCAGCTCAAGATTCTCAAAAAGTGCAGCTATCCTCTAACTGCTTCCCGCTGTGTGGAGCTTATTGTCACCGATATTGCTGTGGTTCAGGTGACATCGGATGGCTTAGTCCTCAGGGAAACGGCTCCCGGCTGGACAGCTGAAGAGGTGCAGGCTTTTACCGAGCCGAAAATGCTGATATCGACCGATCTGAAAGAGATTGAATTATAGGAATTGAGGGCCGGGAGCGCCGGCGTCCCGCCGGCTAATTTGCAGCGTTACCAAAGCTGCACTGCTCAATAAATAGACTGTGAAAGAGCCGGCGGGACGCCGGCGCTCCCGGCCAAAACTTGGAGGAGGGGGAATGACAGGAATTACATCAATTGGAGCCTATATTCCCAGGTACAGGTTGAGCATTGAAGAGTTAGCGAAATTCTGGCGCGTCAAAGGAACGGGTGGAGAAAAAGCCGTAGCCGGCTATGATGAGGACACCATTACCATGGCGGTTGCTGCCGCATCCGATTGTCTGAGCCGCAGTGACTTGCCGGATGCTCTGTATCTTGCCACCACGACAAACCCATACAGGGAAAAACAGGGGGCTGCAATCATCGCGAGCGCCCTTGATCTGAACAAAGAAATTTGCACGGCTGATTTTACCAATTCGTTAAGATCCGCTTCCATCGCGATGCGAGCAGCCCTGGATGCAGTGAAAAGCGGCTCAGCAAGAAACTCAATGGTGGTCGCATCCGATTCACGCCTGGGAGCTCCGCAAGGACGATTGGAGCAGTTTCTTGGAGATGCCGCCGCGGCCATCGTGGTCGGATCGGATCATCCTATTGTGGAAATAGAGGAATGCCATTCCGTTTTCAGCGATTTTACGGATACCTGGAGAACGGGAAAGGATGATTTTGTTCAATCTAGCGAAAGCCGCTTTATTGATGTCGTGGGCTACGTTCCAACGATGCAGGAAGCTGTTTCCGGACTGATGAAAAAGTGCGGGGCGGCTCCACGCGATTTCTCGCGAATTGTTTTCAATGCAGCGGGTATCCGCGAGCATGCGGATTTGGCAAAAAAGCTGGGCTTCGAAAAAGGGCAGGTCCAGGATCCGCTGTTTGCCTCCATTGGAAATGCCGGCACTGCGGCCTCGTTGTTGATGCTCATGTCCGCCCTGGGGGAAGCGGCGCCGGGGGAGCGAATCCTGTTTGCCAACTACGGGGACGGTTGCGACACTTTTGCGCTTCGCACCACGCAAGACATCGCGCGTGCTCGTGTAAAACCCGGCATCAGAGACAAGCTGCAAAGAAAGACTCCTATCGATTATGCCAAATATCTCAGCTGGCGGAATCTTATCCCGCTGGAAGCATCCAGTCTTCCTGCGCGTTCCGAGCCTTCTCTCATCAGCCGCTGGAGGGAACGGAAAAGCATTACGGCTCTGTATGGCGTCCGCTGCAGGAATTGCGGAACACCGCAAGTCCATCCAATCGGACAGAAAATCAGAGTCTGCGCCGTGTGCCAGTCGAAAGACACTTTTGAGGATTACAAATTTTCGGACAAAAAGGGAAAGCTGTTCACCTATGCCATCGATCAGTTGCAGCCGACAAAGACACCTCCTGGCCTGAACGGAGTGGTTGACTTTGACGAAGGCGGCAGGCTGATCTGCGAATTGACCGATTACGATCTCGATAAGGTCCGGATCGGCATGCCCGTTGAGATGACCTATAGAAAAATGTCGCAGGGGCAGGGGATCATCAACTATTTCTGGAAAGCAAAACCCGTGGCGGAGTAAGTCTGGCCGGTCGACAAGGAGGAAAAGAGATGGAATCTCTTAAAGACAAAGTTGCCATCGTAGGAATGGGCTGCACCAAATTCGGAGAGCGCTGGGATATGGGGGTCGAAGACCTCCTGGTGGAGGCCGCTTACGAAGCCTTTCAGGATGCGGGGATTGAGCCCAAACAGATCCAAGCGGCCTGGATCGGAACTGTGTTTTCGGGCTTGAGCGCCATCACACTCTCTCCTGTGGGATTGCAGTACATTCCCATGACGAGAGTCGAAAATATGTGCGCGACGGGATCGGAAGCGCTGCGAGCCGCCACCTATGCCATCATAGCGGGCGCCTGCGATGTTGCGCTGGCGATCGGAGTGGAAAAGCTGAAAGATTCGGGAACCACCGGAGTCAAAGGCCCCGCCATCGTCGGCGATAACCCTGACGGGACATCTGGCATCGGTCCCGGATACAGTGCGCCGGCGTCGTTTGCCTATATGGCGACCAGGTACTTCAATGATTACAAGCTGGGTCCTGAAGAAGGGAAGCGGCTTCTTGCGGAAATCGCGGTGAAAAACCATCATAACGGCAGTCTGAATCCCAAGGCTCATTTCAAAAATGAATTGAGTGTCGAGCAGGTGGTCAAAGCCCCCATTGTTGCGTGGCCCCTCGGTCTTTTTGACTGCTGCGGCGTCAGCGACGGGGCGGCCGCGGCAATCGTCACGCGCGCGGATCTGGCCAGGAATTTCAGGGCGGATCCGATTTACATCAAGGCGCTCAACATCTGCGTCGGGGCTCGCCAGGGCGCGATGAGACAGGACTACGACTTTGTCCACATCGAAGAGAATGTGCTTGCATCGCGGAAAGCCTATCAGGAAGCAGGGATAAAAAATCCGCGCAAGGAGATCAGCCTTGCCGAAGTGCACGACTGCTTCACCATTCACGAAATGATCGTGTATGAAGACCTGGGATTCAGCGCTCGAGGGCGCGCGCAGGAGGATATCAATGCCGGGACATTCACCCTGAAAGGCGACCTCCCGGTGAACACCGATGGAGGGCTGAAGTGTTTTGGCCATCCGCTGGGCGCAAGCGGATTGCGTATGATGTACGAAATATACAAACAGCTTCAGGAAAAGGCGGGGGCGCGGCAGGTGAAAAATCCGCGGTTGGGCCTGACTCACAATCTCGGGGGAAACGCGGGAACCGGAATTGGCAGTGTTTGCATCGTCGGCAACGAAAGAGGGTAACCTGAGACCGCGGCCGGCCCGGCCGCATGCAGGCGGGACGCCTGCGTTCCCGGGCGCGTGAATTCTGAATTCTTGCAGGAATGACCGGTCGGGCAGGAGGAAATATGCTGAAAAAGCTGCGTCACATCGGCATTATGGTGGATGACTTCGATCAGGCAATCAAACAATTCAAGGGCTTCGGACTCACTTGTTCGGAAATCAAGGAAGACAGGCCGATGGATCTTCAAATAGGGTTTCTGCACGTCGGAGATACTTCACTCGAAGTCCTGCATCATACGAAGCCGGATAAAGGAGATAATCCGATGTCCAAGGTAGTCCGGGGGCAGAAGGGCGCTATTAATCATCTCTGCTTTGAGGTGGAGGATCTCGAGGCTTCCATCCGCGATTTCGAGCGGAGTGGAGCGAAACTGATTGAAGGTTGTCCCAGGCCCGGCGCGCACGGCCGTATAGCCTTTTTCTATCCTGAAACTACGGCAGGCGTTTTGATAGAACTCTGCGAGCTTTGAGAGGGCTGTCATGATCAGGAAATTGGATCACGTTGGAATGGTGGTGAACAATACAGAGGAAACATTGGCTTTGCTCTCCAGTCTGTTTGGATTTGAAATCGCGGAGTCGCGCGCGGAGCCGGAGGCTGGATTCAGATCGACCCTGATATCCAAAGCCGATGTGACTCTCGAATTGATCGAGCCCGTCGGCCCGCAGGGCATGATTCAGAGATTTGTTGAAAAGCGTGGAGGAGGGCTGCATCACATATCCATTCAGGTCGACGACCTGAAAGCGGAAATGAAGCGGCTGAAAAATCTGGGAGTGCAATTCTCCGGCGAGGAACCCGCGCTGGTTTCGGATTCAAGAGTTATCTTTATTCACCCACGTTCGACCAACGGGCTCCTGATCGAACTGGTTGAAAGAAAACAGTAAAAAAACGCCACGGATTCCACGGATTATCACAGATTAAAATCCGTGGAATCCGTGGAATCCGTGGCGTTTTTTAAATAAACGACTCCATCAGATCGGAGATGATCTGCTCAAACTGGCCCGGTTTCTCGGTTTCAATTCGATTCCTGATTTGATCTACTCGCGCCCGCAGATCGGGATTTCCCAGATCGTCCAGCGAGTGATAATATCCGCTCCGCCTGCCGAGCCGGAAATTTTCTCTTTCGGCGCGATCCAGGGCGAGATAACGGTCGATGGTCGCCAGCATTCTGTCTTTTGCTTCGGGAAAGTCCCCCTCGAGCTCTTCCAGCAGGTTGAGTATATGGTCGCTGACAAACCGGCTGTGAATCCCATCAAGGTTTTCAATCAGCAGCCTTTCCTCAGCTACGATCTCATCATCGCTCAGTAATTCCAGTTCGCCGCTTTCTATCTTCCGGTAGAGCGGCATGATCTTCAACACTTTCAACGTCCGTACGCGGATGAAGTCCGGATCGATCTGGTTGAGAACCCTGGCCGTCTCAATCGCGTGTTCCCTCCACATCGATTTCCCGCCCAGGCCGGGCATAATGTATTCCGAAAGAGAAATTCCCGCTTCTTTGACCTTTCGACCCGCATCGATATGGTCGCGCGCGGTTACTCCCTTTTTTACAAACTCCAGGAGCCGGTCATAGCCTGATTCCAGGCCCATGTGGATTCGCGAAAGGCCTGCATCATGAAGTTCCCGAAGCTCGTCGACAGTTTTTCGCGAGACGGTTTTAGCCCGCGAATAGGTTGTGATCCTTTCGACAGACGGAAACGTTTTTCTGAGATAAGCCAGGATCTCGACCAGGTCTTGTGTCCTCAAAATCAGGTTATTCGCGTCCTGCAAAAAGACATTTTTCCCGCCCCGGTAAAGCCAGAGAATGACGCTGCGGTATCCCTCCGGAAGGATATGCGGCCGGTTCAAGATGGAACTCGCCAGGGTCGCGGTAATTTCACCTCCGGACCCACTGCTCCACGAAAGCGACCTGATTTCGGATACCATTGCATGAATCGTGTCGATGTCTTTTTTGACTTCTTCTACCGTTCTCGGAGTGAAGCGTTCGCCTTTATAAATGTGACAAAACTCGCAGTGATTCCAGGAGCAGTTCCTGGTCACTCTCAACAACAGGCTGTGCGCTTCACTTGGCGGCCGAATCGGGCCTTGCTCTATCTCGGGCATAGGTTGTCATTGTAAAATTCCGGGACAGGCTGCGCAATCCCCGAATTCGTCGAAGGGGAGGTCTTTCAAATGGGCTGCGAATTTGGGAATTGCGCAGCCAATCCCAGAAATCTGGAATCCAGCGATCGCGGCTCTGCTACTCAAACTTTATCCGGATATTCACGATCTCGGGGCGATTTCCAATGCGCACCGGGGGGCCCCAGGTGCCAACGCCATCGGATACATAATATTGCGTGCCGGCTATCTTCCTGTAACCCCAGGCGAGTTCATAAATGCCGTTGACGATGTAATTGATTGGCCACAGCTGGCCGTAATGCGTGTGGCCGGATAGCTGCAGGTCAATTCCTTGCACAGCCGCTTCATTGAGTTTAAACGGCTGATGATCCATAAGGATCACGGGATAGTTCCTATCAACACTTTCCATCAACTGGGCGAGCTCTTTCCTTTTGTGGAAGGGGGGGAACTGCGAACTGGACTGGTCCTCCCGGCCGACGAGAAAGAATGAATCCGCAACCTTGAGGCTCTGATCCCGCAACAGGGTCACTTTATGCTCGGCCAGGTAGGAGCAGGCCTCTTCTGCTCCACCGATGTATTCATGATTGCCGGTAATCGCAAAAACGCCGAAGCGCGATTGGATACTCCTGAGCGACTCGCCCAGATTTTGCCTGATCACGGGGGCTAATTCCTCATCTACAATGTCTCCGAGCAGAAGCACGAGGTCCGGATCCATCCGGTTGATCTTGTCGACAATTCTGTCGAAACGCGACCGTCCCACGATAATGCCGAGGTGGATGTCCGATACGGCCACAATGTTGAGGTGTTTCAGTTTTGAGGCTTTTGCCGCGACAGAAAGATTCAGTGCAACCACTCGCGGAGTGATCGAATTGACGTAGCCGGCCAGAAGAACAATTCCGACCAGCCCCAGCACGCTCGCGCCGGTGACGTACTTCACTTTCCCGTAATTAGCCGTGACCGCGGCAGGGAAAAAAGGTAAAAAATTATTTGCCAGCCGCATCAGGTCAAGTGCGACCAGAGCGATCAGGAAATAAATCATTGCACCAAGCCAGAATGAACCGATCCAAACCAGTACGTCGGCCAAAAGTGAGGGTGCGAACCTTTCAAGAAGACGGCCGGCAGCGAAGGAGCACGCGATCGTCCAGAAAACGATAATGTAAGCCGTTCGCAGACTGGAGTCCGGCGGAATGGATTGCAATCCCCTGATGAATATATAGAGGCTGATCAGTCCGGTTATCAGAAAAAAAATGGAGATGAATATTACCATGGTCATGGATTTCATATCGGCTGCTTTCCCCGCGCTCCGCGCTTAACGTGAAACAGACTCCACAAAACCAGCTAAGACTTTTATGAATCTATATTACAATTCCCGCGGAGGAACCAACGATTTTGGGAAAAACCATTATGAGGAAGATGTCAGCAGCTGCTGTGACTTGTTTTCTTATGCTTCTTTTTACGGCATCGTCTCACGTGTCCGGGGCTGCAGGCGCCCTGGCGCCGAATGAACTGGGGAAGGTGCTCATTTTGGAATACCACCTGATTCAACCGGAGCCGAGCGAATGGGCGCGAACGGCTCAGGACTTCAGACGCGATCTCGATCTGCTTTATAGTTCCGGCTACCGGACCCTTGCGTTGAGCGACTATCTTCAGGGGAAAATCGAAATCCCGGCAGGAACGCACCCTGTGATTTTCACATTCGATGATTCTTCTCCGGGCCAATTTCGCTATCTGGTCCGAAACGGCAAAAAGGAAATCGACCCGGATTGTGCGGTCGGAATGCTTCTCGATTTCAGGAAGCGTCACCCGGATTTCGGCATGAAGGCGACCTTTTTTGTTTTGCCGGGCGCAAAGGAACCTCACAAGCTTTTTGGACAGCCGGAATTTGAGACGGAGAAATTGAAGGAGCTGGCGGCGTTAGGATTTGAGATCGGCAACCACACGCTTTGGCACGCCAATCTGAAGCATTATGATGCCGGCGTCGTAAGAAAACAACTTGCGTCTGCGGTTCAGGCAATTCAAGCGGCCGTGCCGGGATATAAAGTCCACACACTGGCTTTGCCCTACGGGGTTTATCCCAGAGAGCTTGCCTGGGCAGTAGACGGTTCGTACGGAAATACCACCTACCACAACGACGGAATATTAAAAGTGAGCGGCGGCCCGGCTTTTTCTCCATTTGATGCCCGCTGGGATCCGCTGCATCTGCCGCGCATTCAGGTCACCGGAAAGGCCCTGGAAAGGTTGGTTCACTATTTTGATCTTCACCCGAACGAAATTTTCGTCAGCGATGGGGAGGCCGACAAGGTCAGTTTCCCTGCCGCCTTAAAGGCTGAATTCAATTCCAGAGGATTCAAGTCCCTGCACGTCGTCGCCTATTAGTACCGTGCAGGAAACCGGTGGTCAGATCTTGAAAATTTACATTTTTTTAAATTTTCAAGATCTGATCCTGTCTCCCAATGCAAATTGCGACCGGCGCAAAAGTGACGTGGTGCTATGTGACCGATATGGAGGGCAATATTGTCGAATTGCAGTCCTGGTCAAATTGACTCGCTCACCTATGCCATGCAATACCAACGAGGATTTCTGCCTGGTTCTGCGCAGATTCGGCATAGTAGCCATGGGAGCCGTAATCATATAGCGACTTTTCCAACCAGCGCGTGTATCGCAACTCAGGCGAGAATCTCAGGTGCCAAGCTTGGAAATCTACTCCACCGCCCACCACTAATCCGGAACTGTCATTATAATTCGTTGAGTAGGTTGAATGCATAAGCGTCGGGTTCGACGGACCACCGTATGGATTGATACAGCAAAAGGCAGTCAATGTACCGGAGCCGGTTATATGGCGGAATGCATATCCGCCCAAAACATAAGGAGCCGGGAACTTCGGTAATAAGCGATATTTTGCGAGTATCGGGAACTCCCAGGAATTGGAACGATCCCTTGCAATACCCCAATCGCCGGCAAAATCCATGGAATAGGAACTGGTACCCAAGCGTTTATACAGCGCATCAATTTCCAAACTCAGGCGGTGCGGCAGTTTGAATTCCACAGTCGACCCTAAAGTGTAGCGTTTCGATTCAGGAACTTTAGCGCCTTCACCCCCGGACTCAAGATCATCGTTTAGTCGGATCCCTCCCTTGACGCCAAGGGAAACTCGTTGGGCAAATGCCGTGGCGGTGAACAGTCCGGCGAATAAAAGGAATATTGCGTAGCGCATTAGGGTTTTTCCATTTACGATTCCGGCTATTTTATCAGAGAAGACGGATGCTGGTCCGGGGATTACAGTCACTTCGATATTGATCTCCCCCAAATATTTATGCCACCTGTCAGCCCACATCCTGGGCGATTTGCTTTTCATAAACCAATTTCTTGTAAAGACGGCTTGCTTTGCCCCCTCCCAATATTTTCCCCAGCAGATCGCACTCGGCATCGGCTTGTTGCATACCGTGCAGTTCGTTTGCCAGCAGGTGCCCAAAGAATAGTCGATCAGCCGATCCGCAGTTTCTTTGCGAGGCACCCATGCATGTCACCGACGTTCTTGAACGTCAGAAGCTCTCTCTGCTCGAAAGTGATCCCAAATCGTGATTCGATCGCTACGATGAGCATGGCATGGGACAGAGAATCCCAACCGTCAACGTCGTCAGCGGTTGTGTGGGCCTCTATCTGAATGTCATCATTGTCAAAAACCTTGCAGAACACGGCGTTCAGATCCTTCCAGAGATCCATGTCATTGCCCCACTATTCCGTTTCGAATGTCGAGAGATCACCGACTGGTAGACCAAGGTACTGGGCTTTCAGCACTCTTCGCAGAATCTTGCCAGCGTTGTTCTTTGGCAGGGAACTCACAACGACGATTTCTTTCGGCATCGCGGTTGTCGACACCCGATTGCTGACATAAATCTTTATCTCCAGATCGAGTTCCTTTGACCATTGAGCGTTTTTCCGCAGCACTAGAAATACAACGACCTTTTCAAAGAGCATTTCATCTGGGGCAGCGATCGCCGCCGATTCGGCGATTTGCGGGACCTCCAACAAGACGCTTTCCACCTCAAAGGGACTGATGAGGTGTCCTGCGGAATTGATGACGTCATCGCTGCGTCCCGCAAACCAGAAGTAGCCGAACGAGTCCCTTAATGCCGTATCGCCGGTGAAGTAAAACCCGTGCTTGAACCTCGCACGGTATGCGGTCTCATTGAAGAGGTACGTGGCGAACATAGAGTCCCAACCTGGCTTCAGGCAAAGGAATCCCCGTTGGCCATCCCCGGCAGGTTGGCCATCCCCGGATAGGACGGCGGCATCGACGCCATCTACCGGTTTTCCCATGGAGCCAGGCCTCACCTCCATGCCGGGCTTGTTGGAGATCATGATCCCGCCAGTCTCCGTTTGGAACCACGTATCGTATATATCGCGCGAGAAGACCCTTCGTGACCATTGTATTACTTCCGGGTTCAGGGGTTCCCCCACACTGAAGATGTGCTTCAAGTGTGAGAAGTCAAACTGCGCATAAAAACTGTCCGGCTCTTGCATGAGCATGCGAAGGGCTGTGGGCGAGGTGTAGAAGACCGTGACTCTTTGCTCCGACAAGATCCTCATCCATCCCTCAGGGGAGTACTTCCCCGCGAAGTGAACCTGGCTGACTCCCAAACTCCAGGGACCCACGATGCCGTACGACGTTCCCGTGATCCACCCCTGGTCCGCGGTACACCAGTACACCTCTGCCGGGCTCAGGTTGAGAACCTGGGTCGACGTCCTTCGAATGTGGGTCACGGCCCCGTGAACGTGGATCACGCCCTTGGGTTTTCCTGTGGACCCGGAGGTGTAGTGAAGAAAGGACGGAACGTCCGGCGGCGTGCGTGAGACTGAGTACGATGGAGAAGCTTCTCCCATGAGCTTCTTGAAGCTTAGGATGCCATCAGGCTGATGTTCGTCGAGGTCGATGCACATGACGCACGTGAGGTGGGGCAGCTTCGACCGTATGGCAGAGACCTTCTTGAGGAGGCTCTTCTTTGTGATGAGGCACTTTGCCCGTGCGTCACCGATTCGGTCATGGAGCGCCGCTTCGCCAAAGGTTGAGAAGAGAGTGCCGGCAATTGCCCTGAACTTCAGGATGCCCAGAAGCGCGAAGAATTGCTCGGGCACCTTGGGCAGGAAGGTGAAGACGACATCGCCTTTGGAAAGGCCGAGTTCCTGAAGGACATTCGCGAATCTGTTTGATTGAGTGTCAAGATCGCGAAACGTGAAGTTCGTGACCTCCATGGACGGTGAAACGAGGCTGAACGCCGTTTGCGAGGACCTGCCGTCCTCACACTGTTGCGTCGTACAAATGTAGCCGATGTTGTACTGGCCGTCGCTTATTCGGTCTGCGCTCATGGTTCTTCCCTTGGTCTTCGTCCCCTTGCTGTGGAAGTCATAGTTTGCCTGCGCTGATTCTTTCGGCAATCAGCTCAGAAAAGACCGTCCGCCCTTTCGTGGACATATGCCATGAATCGGCGAAATACTCGTAGTTCGACGAGTCAAACTCATTCTCGGAGAAATCGACGTAGGTCATGCCCTTGGGCAAGATCAGCGCCTTCAGAGCTGCCTTCGCGGCCAGGAACCTGGGCCCGTGTTCCCTCGTGATGGGAATCGGCGGCTCGACATAGGTGAAGGCGATCCGATTCCGGACCAGTGTTTGCTGCACGGCGAGAACCGCCTCCTCCAGGATGCGCTCAGCCCGGCCCCCGGCCGCCGAACCATCTTCAGAGATGGAAGCAAACTCCTTGCGGGTCATGGGTGGCATATACTTCATGCTTGTGTACCCACCATGATAGGACAGCGCATCAAGGAATTTGCAAGTGATGGGATATGAGAGAACTGCATCATTTGATGAGGTGATCAGTAAGTCCCATATGGATGTCCACCTGTCCGCGCCATTGGAACCACGAGCCACCAGCTTGAGGATGTCGATCTTCAGCGGATATGGAGCGTCAAAATAAAGGCGTTCATCGTAGAGTCGATTCTCTTCTAAGATAGACATCGGAGATACCTCGATGATGACCTTCCCCACGGAGACATCGGACAACCCGCATAGGTAGGCGACAACTTTGCTCATGTACTCGGGGTTGAGGCCGTTGTAGGCGAGAGCGTACACCGTCTTGCCCGTTTGTCGCTCCATTGCGGCAGGATCGTAGTCCTGACGCGTGAGGGACGAGCCGATGAAGAGGTAATCGATTCTCTTCAACCGAAGAGCGCCGCGGATGCCGCTAGTCGAAGGGGCAAGCACACTGGAGGCAAAGAACTTTGCCGTCGTAAAGAGCACCAGGACAACAAGCACTCCGGCTAGGACCACAACACAGTCTCTGGCGAGTTTCCTCATGGGGCCCCTAGAACTTCTGGTAGATGAAGCTTCCGCTTCCAAGCGTCAACATGAGCACCATGCAGCACATCCCGATCCAGAACGCGCCGCGAAGCGCCCGGGCTCGGGCAAAATCCGCCAAACCCTTTCCGCGAAAACGCTGCAACTCTATCGCAGCAAAGAAAGCCAGCAGGGCACATGTGACGATGAACTTGCCGAGTGCGCTGCTATCGCCGTAGAGCAGGATCGCTGATGGGAGGTTCCGCAGGCTCAAGCCCACGACGAAATGGGTGATAACATACCAGGCGTCGTGAATAGTTCTCGAACGAAAGAGAACCCAGGACAGACATACGAGATGAAATGTCACCAACATGCGCAGGCCGTCCGGTGGCAGCCATACGGGAAGGCGCGCCTTCTTGCAGAGCGCGGCCCATTTACCCCTGAGCAATACGGAAAGGCCCATGAGCGCGCCTTGCAGCGCACCCCAGACAAGGAATGTCGCGGTAAAACCGTGCCAGAGACCGCACAAAGCGAAGGCAATCAACAGCGCCGCAGCAACTCCCCATTTCCCGGCGCGCCGGAATCTGAGTTGCAGCGGCCTGAATATGTAGTCCAGAATCCAGCTCGAGAGCGAGATGTGCCATCGGCGCCAGAAATCGGTTATGGAGGTCGCAAGATACGGCGTGCGGAAATTCAGCATCAGGTTGATACCAAAGCAACGGGCGACTCCCCTTGCTATGTCGGTGTAGCCGGAGAAATCACAATAGATTTGCATGGCGTAGAAATAGGTGGCGATGATCAGTGGCCAGCCTTGATAGTTCCCGCTGCTGCCGTAGACCGTGTTTACATATATCGCCAGCCGATCTGCGATAACGACCTTCTGGAATAATCCAAAGACAATGAGCTTGAGTCCTTGCCGTATTGCCGTGGGATCTGCCTCCGGGGAGGCGGCGAGTTGCGGTAGAAACGCGCCGGCCCGTTCGATGGGTCCTTGCAGCAGCTTGGGGAAAAACCCGAGGTACAGCGAGAAATGACCCAAATGGCGTTCTGCGGGGATGCGCTCCAGATACACATCCATGAGGTACGAGATTGCCTGGAACACGTAATATGAAAGCCCGATCAGAACAATCCAGCTTGTGGCAAAAGCCGGTGGGGCAATCCCGAGCACTCTGTTTGCGGCGCCAAAGAGGACCGTGGCGGACTTTGAAGCGATAAGCAGTGCCAGATTAATGGCGATTCCGAGAATCCAGGCCACCCTTTTCTCGCGAGTGTCTGTGCGAGAACGGAGCAGAAGCCCAAAACCGTACGTAACGATTGTCACCGCCGCGAGCGCGAGTATGGCAGCTGGCTGACAGAAGGTGGCGAGGAAGAGATAACTCGCCACAAGGAGAACGATCCATCGCCGCCGTCCTCCGACGGACGTGAATACAATCCATGTTATCAGAAC
>JBEKKY010000052.1:0-13956 GCA_050010475.1 Acidobacteriota bacterium
GCCACTGACTGGTAACGGCAAATATTATGCATAAATACAAATTCGCATAAACTAAAAAGCATAGGGCAGCAATCGTCCGGGCTCTGCCCACAATCCGTCGAGTCTTGCGGGGAAATCAGGGGCATTAGTGGCCAGATCCTAAGGAAAGCAAGAATTTTCTTCCGCTGTTCAGCCGGTAGCCCTTTGCTGCGGGGCTGCCGGGTCCGCTGATAGATTTTTTATCTATGACTTCTTTGTTTTTCTGCAAGATAAATCAGGCAGCATTTTTACGAAAGAGTTCAGGAAATGCAACATCTCTGAGAGTTAAGGATGCTGCCATAATTTGCTTCCCGCGATCTGTCACTCTCCATCGACGTGAGCGAGGAATCTTGGCAATCAATTTGTGAGCATGAAAACGGCTCAAGATTCGACTGACTTTTGCGCTTTGTTTTTTGGGATTATCAACCAGATCTCGCAAATGCCCTGAAGATTCAAGGCAAGAGCGTATGTCCGCATTGGAGAGGCCACGGATGAAATGCTCGCCCGCCATCATGGCTTTGAACAGCTGAATGTCGTTCCGGGAAAGAGGATTGAATGCCCGCACTCCACGGCCGGCCACCGTCTTCTTTGGTGTCGTAATGTCATCGAGCTGCTGCATTGCAGGCGTAGGATCGTCCACAACGGCCAGCGCTTCCAAATATCTGCTGTTGGCTTGCCGGGATACTTCCTGGTAGCGGAATAGGTAAGCCACACCCTTCCTCATCGAAACCCACTCCATCATTCGCCTCTTTTTACGAGTGACTTTCTTTCTGACTTTGAATTCCTCGGGATTATTGATGACCATCTCCAACCGAAGAACCGAACCAGCTTTGTCATACATCTTCAGCCAGTTCTCTTTAACGCGATGTTTTATCCTTGACCCGGGGATTCGTCGGTTCCGGAATCCGTCCTTCATGTCCGAAATAATCTCGCCTAAGAAGTGCCCGGTCAATTTCCTTCCAAGGAAGCTCATGACATCCTTGGCGCCAAAACACAATGTGCTGCGGCTTAGTAGACGTGGGAAAAGTTCCCTCAAGTCAGAAGAAGATTTAAAGATGATGTCGATAGAGTATTCGCTTTGGGAGGTGACCCAATAGTGCTGGCAGCCATGGAGCAGGTCCTTCAATAGCGGATTAACATAGCGTGCATAGCGCTCCAGGATTCTCGGCCAATTCAGCCCGGTAAAATGATCGGCGAGCTTCTGGGCACGTTCCCAGTCTTCAATCCGCAAAAAGACATTGTCGTGCTTGGTGAAGACGATCCCATTGGCCGTGAGTTTACGTTCCAGCCAATCATGGCCGTTCACGTAAATCTGGACCTGCATGGGAAACCAGGTTTGCAGTTTTACATGGATCAGCCCAAACTCCCGATCCATGAAGTAGAAGTAAATATGCAGGCATTTCCTTCTGGTTGGCCGTACCCAGCGCCGTCCTTTTTCAAACCTGAAACAAAAAGTCCGACACGGTTCCACTGCGGAATATATGCAGACGAGTCCCCGCTTGATTCCTTCCTCCTCCGCCATCTTCCGCGCCAACTCTTCCTTCCGCGTATAGACGGTCAGATACTGAAACGGACGCCCCTGTTTTGCTGCCATTGCTTTCGCATACTGATTGATCCGATCGGCACTGTGGATGAGAAAGCCCTTCAGACCCTTGTATGAAATTTGATTTCGTTTGAGAAACTCAGCCATGGCCCAACCGGATTGAATCGGTAAATAACCACGAAAAAGCATTCGATCGAAACAGCCCAGCGTTCCATTGATCTTTTTCTGATGTTTGCGTACAAATAAGTCCATGGGGCTCCCTCCGTCCAGAAATCGGAGTCTCTCCGGTTCCTTGCGCCAGTTCCAGTTGTTGGGACCTTCGATAAGACTGTATCTTCTGATTTTGCATCAGGAGGTATTCAGATGACAGCGGATTTATGAATTACCGCCCATCGCCGGAGGGAGCACCCCACTCGACCTTGGTTGCGGCCAGCGGCCGCGATAGATAATAGACGCCGTAATTCTTGCTTCGGTCTTTTTTTATAGCTGGGAGGAAATGCGCTCTACCTGGAAATTTTGGGGAATCAGGTCGGACGGCACGATTGCCAATACACCGGCGGGCGCTTTTATTCAAAAGGCATCGTTCACGTTCTACGACAAGAAGTGGCCGCCGGTCTGAGCCGGTCAGGAAAAAGCATGTCCATGGTTAACCGCGGATCTTCACCGTTCCGCACGGGTGTTCGATCCGCGTGAATCCGTGCAGATCCGCGGTTCAATTTTTTATGCAAGCTGTTTGGCCACAAGATCTCCGACTTGAGAAGTCGAATAACCCATGCGTCCGGCTGCAAGCGATTTGAGCTTGTTGGCCGTGACGTACATCACGGCTTTCTCGACCGCATCGGCAGCCTTTTCCTCCCCAAGCGATGAGAGCATCATCTGCATGGCGCAAATGGCGGCAAGAGGATTGATGACCCCCTGGCCCGTATATTTGGGGGCGCTTCCGCCGATCGGCTCGAACATGCTCACCCCTTCGGGATTGAGGTTCCCGCCGGCGGCAATGCCCATCCCGCCCTGGATCATGGCGCCCAGGTCGGTAATGATGTCGCCAAACATATTGCCGGTCACAATCACATCGAACCACTCAGGGTTTTTCACAAACCACATGCAGGTGGCGTCGACGTGGTAATACTCCCGCGCAATCTCCGGAAATTCCTTTTCCCCCATTTCGTGGAAGGCTCTTTCCCAGAGGTCATAGATATAGGTCAGCACATTTGTTTTGCCGGATAATGCCAGCGTGTTCTTGCTTCCCTTGCCGCGCGCTTTTTTCCCGTGCTTGCGGGCATAATTAAACGCATACTTCAGACATCGATCGACCTGGAAGCGGTTATAAACCGCGGCCTGAATTGCCACCTCGTTTGGGGTTCCTTTCATTGTAAAGCCGCCGGTACCGGTGTAGAGATCCCCCGTGTTCTCTCGAACGACAGTGAAGTCAATATGCTCCGGCCCCTTATCTTTGATCGGAGTCTCGACGCCCGGGAACAGTTTCACCGGACGGAGATTGATGTATTGATCCAACTCAAAACGCGCCTTCAGCAGGATCCCCTTCTCGAGAATTCCCGGCGCCACATCGGGGTGCCCAATCGCGCCCAGCAATATCGCGTCAAATTTACGGAGCTCCTCGACAGCGCTGTCCGGCAACGTCTCGCCCGTGCGCTTGTACCGCTCGCCGCCAAAATCAAATTCCGTCAGTTCAGTCTTGAAGCCAAACTTGTCTGCTGCAACCCGCAGGACTTTTACCGCTTCGGCTGTCACTTCTGGTCCAGTCCCGTCACCGGGCATTACCGCAATCTTGTACACCGTGGATCCTCCTGTGGAATCACTCCGTCCATGATAACCGCCCCTGACAAAATCCATGGATCGGATTGAAATTTTGCCTGGTAATTATGCCCCCAGTTGGTTGGGCAATCCAGCCCAGCATATTTAAAGGGGAGTGGGAATTCTTATACGGGAAGTGGCTGCGTAGCAAGCAGAAACTGGAATTTTTGATCGGTTGCAAAACAAATTCATTTTCGCGAATCACGACCGGCATCATACGCTTTATATTTGCGCTCGGACAGCAGTGAGCGGGCGCGAACCTCATCCTCGGAGGTGGTATAGAAAAAAACTCCAATCCTCGTGGAAAAAAACAGCAACCCACTCTGATAGGACCCGGTTTCCAGAACGTAATCCAGGCCGCAATCGTTGAAGATCTTTTCAACGGCAAGCGCATTTTTTAAGCGTTTGGCCATATAAACGAGGACGAGTTCCCGTTCTCCGAAAAATTCCGGTTCACGTCGCATAGCGCTGTTCCAACCAATTCCACATATGTACCAAGTGTGCCACCATCAGGTTTGTTTCGTAAATGATCGGGCAGGCAGCCGATAACCGGCGGCTGTATGGTTTGGGCAGATTATTCTCTGCCGAGCTGTTTCGGATGTGCTGCGATCAGGATTCAAAGTGGCAGAGCGAAAAGAAATTGCTTTACTTCGGGAGCTCTTCATAATTTGGGGGTGGGGTAAAAGCCTCTCCGGGTCGCTTTAGTACTACGACTTTTTGTTCCTTAAACGCAAGGACGTAATCCATTTTATCGAGTTCCGAATGGGTGAGAGGCGTTTTATCGTTAAGGCGGACCGTCACTGATCTGTCTTTGTAAAGCAATTCCGCTATAAATTTTGCATCCCAATCCCGAAACATGTTGTTGTAAAAGGCAATTTGAGCACCTGGCTTCACCTTCGGCAAAAGGATTTTCAGCTGCTCTTTAACCGACCAGAATTCGCGGCCTACAAACTGCAGGCTATACGTCGCTCTCTTGTGTTCGAAATCAGTCTGATACCAAAAGCAGCCCACGGCAAGAGAAAGCGCCAAAGCCTTCGACAAATTCACATGAACGCGCCGAAACAGCGGCTCACGGCTGAAGAAGCTGCACATGCTGTCGATGAGCGTGGCAATTACAAGCGCCCAGCCGAAGAAGGGAATGTAGAGCATTTCCCCCCCCCTCTTATTGGGAACGAATGCAATTGGCAGAGGCACTATCAGGATTATGAACAGTGAAATTTTCAGAGGATTACTTCGCCGGCTTATCGCCACATAGGCCAATAGAATCCAAATGAGAAATAACCATGATCGGTTAAACCAGTCCCCCGGGTTTAAATAAAAAATATCCTTTACAAATCTGACATTGGATTCAAAAAAGCGCCTGAAGGTGATCACAGGCTGAAACATTGGATTTGTTGAAATCGCATCCGGCCCGATCGATTTGCCGATGATGAAAAACAGTGTTATAAAGCCGGCGACCAGTGCCGGAAGGGCCGTTGTACGCAGCCATTTTAAAATACTCATGATCGAGTAATCGGGATGATGCCATAGCATTTCATAGGCCAATAACACCAAGGGCAAGCTGACAGCCATCTCCTTGGATTCGAGCGCGGCAATATAGATCAAAAGAAAAATCACTAACTGCTGGGGAGTTAATTCCCTTCCACTAAACCGTATGCGCAGGTAATAGAGAAATGCGCTGAAAAAGAAAGTGAAACAGAGAACATCAAATACGAAGGCAGGCGCGTAAAGCAATAATGCCATATTCGCATGGTAGGTCATCAGAATGGCACAAAGCCAACCGATTGCCTCCGATCCTGACAACAGTGTTGCGCAATGATAAACGAGAATCACATTGATCAAAAACAGGACAGCGAGAACAACGTGATAAGGGAGAGGATTGAGGCCGAACAACTCATATAGCGAGTAGAAATAGACTCCGCCCATTGGACGATAGGAAGTGGTAAAAAACAGCAGGAGGCCCTTAATCAGCCGCCAAAATCCGCGGCTCCAGTAGTAGTAGATATTGGATGCGTCGTCATTGCGGAATCGGGCACTGAGGCTGGGCAGCACGAAGTAACAGAAATAGAACAGCTCAACAAGGGCTCCACCCAGAAAAGCCCGATTTTTCTTTAGTGAAAGCATGATGTTAATTGCGGCTAACCGGCTTCAAAGGGCGCAACACATAAAATCTCTTTCCTGAGAGGAAATTCCGTGCTTGCCTTACCGTATGATCACAATCTGCCTGCCTATATGAAGGAGGTATTATCGTAGATCGCTGTTGGCGAGTCAATTGTGGACTATTCCCGGGGTGCGCGCCGCCAAAGTTGTTAGGCTGCAGCGTAATTCTCCCAGTATTCGAATTGGCATTGCGGTGCCGCCCGCGCACGGAGTTTCAGGAGTGCCTGAGCCCCTGGTGTCGACCACGCATTCCCACTGCTCCAGCTGCGGCTGAACGAGATGTCTCCCGGCGTATTCCGCAACACCCGAACGGATCGGCAGATTGAGCTACAGTGCTTCGGTTTATCCGAGCCGTATTTCGGTTCTCTCTGAAGCAATGCATAACCGGTCTCGATTGACGGCGCCAGTTTGGCTGCCGACTTGAGTGTTCTGCGACTGTAATTGAGCGGGGAAGTGCGCTACCATTGTATTTAAGCGATATGGCTAAATTAGCGGAAGTGCTCGGGACCTATACTGTGCCCGGAGAGTTGTATGAAAAGCTTGATGGGGGACGCGTGCGCTGCGTTGCCTGCGGACATCGCTGTTCTATTCCGGATGGCGCTCCGGGTGTCTGTAAGGTGCGCTTCAACAGCGGCGGAACGCTGCGGGTTCCCTTTGGATACGTTGCCGGGGCACAATGCGATCCGGTTGAAAAAAAGCCCTTTTTCCATGCGCGTCCGGGCGCGCTGGCCTATAGTTTCGGGATGCTGGGCTGTGATCTTCACTGCGGCTTCTGTCAAAACTGGGTGACATCTCAAGCCCTCCGGGACCCCAGGTCGATCACTCCGGTTTTACGGACCACTCCAAGGGAACTTGTAGAAGAGGCTTGCGCCCAGGGCGCGGAGATCGTTGTCAGCACCTATAACGAACCGTTGATTACCAGTGAATGGGGAGTGGCGGTGTTCAAGGAAGCCAAAGCCGCCGGATTGATGACCGCCTATGTTTCAAACGGAAACGCCACCCCCGAAGTTTTGGAATACCTCCAGCCCTGGCTGGATTTGTATAAAGTGGATTTGAAGAGTTTTAGCGATCGGCAGTACCGAAAATTGGGAGGACGTCTCCAGCCGATTCTGGACACGATTCGCCGTCTCTTTCAAATGGGGATCTGGCTGGAAATCGTCACTCTGCTTGTGCCCGGTTTCAATGATTCGCGGGAAGAATTGACGGGCCTGACTGAATTTATTTGCAGCGTGTCCGCCGAGATTCCATGGCATGTCACTGCATTTCATAAGGATTACAAAATGACGGACCCGGAAGATACCAGCCCCGGCGGTCTTTTAAACGCGGTGGAGATCGGGAAAAGTAGCGGATTAAGGTATGTCTACGCCGGAAATCTGCCGGGGAGAGCAGGGGAATGGGAAAATACGTACTGCCCAAAATGTGACGAGCTTCTTATTGAGCGGCGCGGATTTAGAATCCTGAGTTATAAGCTGACGTCTCAGGGCTGCTGTCCTTCCTGCGCGCAAGCAATTCCCGGCAGATGGGCTGCATCCTTCCGGCCTCAGGTCAGCGAGTATCCGATCAATTTGTTGCGCCGATAGATCCGGCCCGCATTTCTCGCGGGCTTTCTACTGCGGCGGCACATCCAGGCATGTCTACTGCGTTGCGCTCCGTCGGGCTCCTCGACGTATTATCGAGTACGTCTGCGGGGCCCTCAGTCGCGCGCCTTGTATCCACGCCCGTCTGCGCCGCCTCGCTACGAAACCCTTTGAGAAATGCAGCTAGCCGACGACATAAAAAATATCAACGCCATCCTGAGTTCCGGCCAGCGCCTTTTCCAGAATGTCGACGAGTTTGCCGTCCGCTCCCTGCTCTTTGAGATAACCAACTGTGTCGGAGTCTAAAAAATATTCCTCATCTTCCTCGAATTCCTCTTCGAGGTTTTCCATCAGGAAATCCAACTGACCTTCCGTGAGAGTGCCGACAATCTCGCGCTCGTATGTATCGGGATGCTCTTTGTAAAGCTGGATCGCACTCATTTTCCCCTCGCCGTTTATGAATGCTATACGTATACCGTGGATGCCTCGGGAATTCAATGCAGTGTGTCTGGGCAACAGGGGAGTGTCCCCAGTAATCCGTTAATCTGAAATCTGGAGGATTCTGCGAACCTCTTTCTCGATCCCCGGCGCGCAGAGCACGCAATGCCGTGCATCGATCCGATCGGTCCCCGACCGGGTCAGAAAACAGGCGCCGCATTCTCTTGCGACCACCTGAGCGGGCGCGTAGTCCCACTCCATTCCGCTTCCGCTAAGCCAGATATCCGCTTTCCCCCGGGCCAGCATCATGACGTCATAGCATCCGCCATAGCATCGCACTGTCCAGCAGTTTTCGGTCAAAGAGCGGACGGCTTGAGGCGGCCAGGAATTCCAAGCCGATTTGAAACCGCTTACCATAAGAATGGATTTGTCCAGGCGGTTTATGTTGGATGCCGAAACCCTCGTGTCGTTCCAGAAACAGCCGTGCTCGTCGGCAGCGAACAGCATCTCGTCAGTGCAGGGGCAATAGATCAAACCCAGGACAACCCGGTTTCCAATCTGCATGGAAAGTTGGACAGACCAGAAAAAATTCCGGCGGACAAAATCCCTGGTGCCGTCAATCGGGTCTATGAGCCAGCGTCGGCCGGACCGGGAAGATACCAGACTCCCTTCTTCGCCAAGGATTCCGTCATCGGGGAAGTATTCCTGAATCAGCCGTGCGATCAGCTGTTCACACTGGCGATCGGCAATGGTGACAGGGGATGAATCCTCTTTTTCCTCGGCCGGGGTTGTCTCGTCAAAGTATTCCAAGGCCAGTTTCCCGGCTTTCCGTGTGATTTCGAGTGCCTTCTGGAGTTCGCGTTCGAACATGATGAGCGGGTCCGTTTACTTGCGATACAGTTTCTTCCAAGGCTGCTGCCGTGTGGATAGACAGTCTTTCAGCGCAATTCTAAGAGTTCCGGCAGCCAGTTCCGCACAGTGAAAATTCCCTTCAGGCAAATCCACAAGCGCTCGCGCGATATCCTCGGCGGTCACCGCCAGCGCTTCCGCAATCGATTTGCCTTTGACCAGTTCCGTTCCCATGCTGCCGCAGGCGATGGTAGCGGCACACCCATTCGTCCAAAAACCGGAATCGACCACTATGTCATCTCTGACCTTTAGCCAGATCTTCATAACTTCATTGCAGCCGCTCTGGGATGTGGCAAAGCCATCCGGGTTTGGGATGTCCTGGGTGTTTCGCGGCTGTACTATGTGATCAACGGTCGTTTCGGAATAAATTCCTTGCAACCTGTTTTTCAACGTTTCAACTTCATTCATCCCTTTCATTATCGCAGGAAAAACAAAAGCAAGCCACGGATTCCACGGATTTCACAGATTAAAATCCGTGGAATCCGTGGCGTTTTTTGGGATACTTGATTTACATCGAACCGGGTGCGTATGATGTCAGTTCGATGGAAACAATAACGATCGAGATCAATGGTGAAACCCGGGAAATTACTCCGGTGCCGAATGTGCGGGCGCTCCTCGAAACCCTCGGGATCAGCGGAAGCCACGTAGCCGTTGAAGTAAATCGAAAGATCATCCGCAGGGGAGAATGGGAGCAAACCCCGATCTCAAACCTGGACCGGGTCGAAATCGTGCAGTTCGTTGGAGGCGGATAATCGGAGCCGTTCATGACATACTCGTTATCAGAAGATGCATTGACTTTGGGAGGGCGCTCGTTCCGCTCTCGTCTATTGGTAGGGACCGGGAAATATGCAACTTTCACCCTGATGAAGGAAGCGCTGGAAAAATCCGGAGCGGAGATCGTGACTGTCGCTGTGAGGCGCATTAACCTGGATCGCTCCACGGAATCGCTTCTCGACTACATCGATACCAGCCGCTTCACTCTGCTGCCCAACACGGCGGGTTGCTACACGGCCGAGGATGCCATTCGCACTGCCTGTCTCGGGCGTGAGGCCGGACTCTCCAACTGGGTGAAACTTGAAGTAATCGGAAACGAGAAAACGCTTTTTCCTGATACCGAAGCTCTGCTTTCGGCTACCCGGACGCTGGTCAAAGACGGATTCGTTGTCCTCCCATATACGAACGATGATCCCATCATGGCTCGCAAACTGCAGGACGCGGGGGCGGCGGCAGTGATGCCGTTGGGGGCGCCCATCGGCTCGGGTATGGGCATTCAGAATCCGGCGAATATCCGTATCATTCTGGAGAGTATCTCCGTGCCGGTGATCGTCGATGCGGGCGTGGGGACCGCTTCGGATGCTGCGATAGCAATGGAATTGGGGTGCGACGCAGTGCTGATGAATACCGGAATTGCCGGGGCCCAAGATGCCGGTGCAATGGCCGAGGCAATGAATCTGGCGGTGCAGGCAGGGAGAATCGCTTACAAGGCCGGTCGCATCCCGAAAAAGCTTTATGCTTCCGCCAGCAGCCCGCTCCAGGGCATCTCCCGCTGATGCAGATCGAATCCTACCGAACCCGCCTCGAAGAGTTCAAACAGAACCTTCAGCGGGAGCTGTATCGATACTGTTCCGGCTTCAAAGAGAAGCTCGAAACGGTAACCATATATGCGGACTACTCCGATCTCTTCTGCACTGAGAGCATCCGCGAAGTCGAGCACACACTGAAAAAAGAACCATTTGAAAACCGCCGCAAGAGTCTGGACAAAATACTCCAGTTTCTGATGAACCAGTATTTGGAGCTTCGCTCAGCGCCGCTGAACGAGGAGATCTCCAATGCCCGGGCGAAACAAACGCTGATGTGGAAGGGGATGCGAAATTGAAGAAGTTTTATGTGGATTTAGCGGAGCGGAAATATCCGATCATGACAGGCCAGGGTCTCTTGTCTGAGGCCGGCAAGCTGTTGTCGGAGAGCGGATTCAAGACCGCTCCGATCGTTGTTTCCAATGCAAAAATTTGGAGGCTTCACGGGACGGTCCTGGAACGGTCCCTCAAAAAAGCATTCGGCCCCATCTCCTTAATCCGCATCGGGGATGGAGAGCGGTTCAAAGATCATTCCACCCTGTTGAAAATCTACCAGGCCATGTTTCGCGCGCATGCGGACCGGCGCTCATGGATCCTTGCGTTTGGCGGCGGGGTGATCGGAGACATCGCGGGATTTGCCGCTGCCACGTTCATGCGAGGAATCCGTTACGTGATGGTTCCTACCACCTTGCTGGCACAGGTTGACAGCTCCGTTGGAGGCAAAGTGGCGATCAACGTGAAGGAAGGCAAAAACCTGATCGGTGCTTTCCACCAGCCGACGGCTGTCCTGACTGATGTTGCTGTCTTGAAGACATTGCCGAAAAGAGAATTGGCTTCGGGTCTCTATGAGGTGATCAAAAGTGCAGCGATTCGATCCGAATCGCTGCTGAGCTATCTTGAACGGAAACTTCCTGAAATCCTGAGTTACCGGCCACGGGAAATAGAAGAAATCGTTGTGAACGCGGCAAAGATCAAAGCCGACGTTGTCGCATCGGACGAAAGAGAGAGCGGAATCCGCATGATCTTGAACTATGGACACACGGTCGGCCATGCTCTCGAAACGGAAACGGACTATCGGAGATTCAAGCATGGAGAGGCCGTCGGCTGGGGGATGATTGCAGCTCTCGAGTACGGCAGGGAATTGGGCTTGCTGCAAGCGGAGGAGATTGCAAGACTGATCCGACTCATAGGTCGAGTGGGCTGCCTCCCATCTCTGAAAGGAATTGCGGTTGACAAGCTGTGGGATTCGCTTGCCCGCGACAAGAAATTCCGTGCGGGAGATATTCGTATGGTGTTTCTTCGCCGCCTCGGCGAAGCCGAGATTCGTGACGGCATTGAACCGGCTTCGCTTCGACAATTCCTCGGAAAGTTTCTGACTGAAAACAGGTCACGCGGAGGCGCGCAGGCGTAGAGGCATTCCGGATGAGAGAGAACGAAAAGTCACGCACGGTTCGCGAGATGTTCGGAGCAATCGCGGGCAGGTATGATTTCCTGAATCACTTTCTTTCGGCAAACATCGACCGCCGCTGGAGACGAACCTGCGTAAAGGAAGTGGCCAAAAGGATCCGGGTTCCAAAACCCAGAATTCTAGATGTCGGCTGCGGCACTGCAGATCTTTCAATCTCTTTCTCCGCACTGGGGCCTGTATTCGGCTGTGATTTCTGCCACCCGATGCTGAGCGTTGCTGCAAAAAAAACAGCCCGAAATGGCGGGAACCGGATATTCCTGGTGGGAGCGGATGCGCTCAAGCTTCCCTTTGCCGATAACTTTTTTGACATCGTGGTGTCGGCGTTCGTTCTGAGAAACCTGGCGGATATTGACGAAAGCCTTCGGGAGATGATGCGCGTTTTGCGGCCCGGGGGCGTCATGGGATTTCTGGAGTTTGGTATGCCCCGGAATCCGATATTGACGGCAATCTACCGGTGGTATTTCGTTCGCGTGTTGCCCAGATTGGGCAAGCTGGTTTCAGGGATTGACGGCCCTTATGGCTATTTGCCGGCCAGTGTTCAATCTTTCCCGCCCGCTGAAGTGCTAAAGAAGAGAGTCGCGTCGGTCGGATTCACCGATGTGGAGGCCAGGTTGCTGACGGCCGGAATCGCCGTGCTGGTCATCGGAACCAAATGAAAAATGACGAATTACGAATGAGGAATTACGAACTGAAGAATTGAGTGCCGGGAGTGAACAAGAACCGACAACCTGCAGTAAATTCGTAATTCGTCATTCGTAATTCGTCATTTTTCCATGATCCAGCCGGGCAGTGCGCCGCTCTTTCGGGCTTCCTTTTCCAAATCCTGCAGAGCATCCCGTGCCTTGGCTAATTCTTCCTTGTTTTTGTCCTGCTCGTAAAAGCTTTTTTGAATCTCTCTTTGAATCCCTTCGCGCTTGAATCCGTCATCTTCTCTATAAAACTGGTTTTGCAGATCGGCTATCTTCAAAACGATCACATTTGCCTGGTTCTCCAGGTCCTTCGCTTTCTGGCGGGCATCTGCCATGGTCTGGCGCCAATAGCTTTCGGGCTTTCCCTGGAAATCCACGGGCTCGTCAGACTCCGTCTTTTCGGATTTGGAGGTTTCATGGGGTTCTGCAGCTTTTTGGCCTGAATCCGGTTTAGCCTCCGGTCGATCCGAAGGATTCGTTAAGGGCTCACTTCGATATTTGGCCACCTCTTCGTCTGTAATTACCTTGTCGTTGGTGACCTCTTGCCGGCGTTCCTTTTCTTTATCCGCGAGATCGGCCAGTGATTGTGAGTAGGCAGCCGAAGAAAGCGCGATAAAGAGAGCCGTCTGAATGAGCATGGCGGTTTTTTTCATGATGGCGCCTCTTTTTCATCCTCCTGGTGAGGATTGAACCTAATTATACTTTTTATTCATTGCCCCTTGAATCATCTTGTTTAACCTTTTCGGTCAGGTTGCCACCTGGAAATCGCTGCTTAGTTGCACCCCGAAAATCTGATGCGTCCGGGGATCTGGCAATAAGCTGGTGCCTGAAACCGTGACGTTTATCTTGCGTACGGCATTTCCGCTTGATGTGGGCTTGCCATCGGCATCGTAGTACTGAAAAGAAAGACCGGAAATATACCCTGCAACGACCTGTGCGGGACCGCCCTCAGGGATGATCTCCAGCGATCTTGTACTGCCGTTATAGCGAATGGTGACATCTTCGGCCGAATCGTTCGTGTCTCCATCCGGATCTCCTTTGTCCGGATTTCCAGGGCCAGCCGATCCTGTGAGGTCCGATTGGATCCGCACTTCTGTTGGACTGATGATCGTTATTCCGGTCAGCCCGATGTCGCGTGGATCATTTCCCGCCTGCCGAATATATCGGCCCGTTGTCTGGAGCGCGAGCCGCGTGTTGTCGAGAACCGATTGCACCTCGGTCTGAAAGCTGACACTTTGTTGAATTTCGGAAAGTACTCCGTATACGGACTCAGCGGCGACAAGCATGATGAATGTAGCGATCAGGAACTCCGTCAGGCTGAAGCCTGCCTGGGGGATTCTCCAAATGCCGGCCGGCGCGGATCTGGTTTGTTTGGAGATCATTTCTCTCATCGCGTTCTCGGACTGAAAATGGTGGTGACGTTGAGGATTTTGTTCAGACCCGGTTTGCTGTTTTCACCTCCGCCGGACAACGCCGGGGTGACCGTCACGGTCACAAGTCTGGAATCAGGAAGAATACCCCTCGGATCGGGGACTGCACTCACGTTCCACGAGATATTGTTTCGATTCAGGATGGTTCCGTTGGCCGGATTTTTGATCTCGGTCTGTTCCGGGCCATGATTGCCGAAGGCAAGATCTGCGGTCGAGGGATCCTGCTGGTAGAGGCTTGCAAGCGATTCGAGCTTGTGCTGCGCGATGATTGCTGCGGTTCCCTTTGAACGCGCGAGCGAGCCCGACGATGCGGAAACAAAAAGCATCTGGCC
>JBEKKY010000053.1:0-14365 GCA_050010475.1 Acidobacteriota bacterium
CAGCTTCCAGGCTACGTAATTCCCACTTAACATTAATGGACCGAGCCGCTGGCAGCACAATAAGTGCGATGCTCGATTCAAGCGTGTGTTGAATTCGGGAATTGCATAGCCTGTCCCCTAATTTTTTGCCCAAAAATTGATCGCCAAGATTCCTCGCACACGGAGATGGAGAGTGACAGATCCTGGGAAGCAAATCATGGCAGCATCCTTATGTCTCAGGGATGTTGCATTTCCCGAACTCTTTCGCAAAAACCCTGCCGCTTGATTTATCTTGCAGAAAAGCAAAGAAGTCATAGATAAAGAACCTATCGGCTATGCCTTCCGCTTCTCGCTCGGCGGTCGCCCCCTCCTCACCTTATCCCATCTCGACGATTGATTCAGGAATGATGATTATTGATCAGGCTTCCGGCGAGGCGCGGCCGAACATCGGCTGGCCGCCCCCTTCTCACCGCCTCCCACCTCGACGATTGAGCTGTCACCTTCCCAGAGTTGCAGTGTAAAATCCGTAGTGAATATCCTGGGAGGATGCCGAATGCGGATTGTTGATAGCAACAATCGGATCAAGCTTGACGAACTGTCAAAAATGGCGGAGGACATGTTTGGCGACCTCGTGAAAGCGGTTGTGGATGTCGCGCGGGACATAATGATTGTTGATGCGGAATTGCACGCGGATGAAGAAGCGCTGCTGATCGCGCACGGTTCGGATCAAACCGATCTCTGGGGCGTCAATCTGTATCCAGCGCTGGAAGGCGATGATTTTGTAGAATTCGATTCGATGATTAATCTCCGCCCTTCGCGGGGGAACCGCAGCCGGGAAGTGGAGGATCCTGCAATCCGCGAAATCATCCGGCGAATCGTTAATAACCTGGTGATTCGATGAGCCATCAACACCGAGAACTGGCTGCGGGCAGATGGAACCTGCTCTCCTTCGCCGAACAAATGGCGAATATAGGAAGCGAAATTGAACGGACAATATCCTGGAAAAAGAAGGGGCGCCCCGAAATCAGCAGCCGGGCTTTTGAGCGCGCGCTGGAGCTGATTGATTTGACCGTTGCCGATGCAAAGAATCTCACGCGGCTGAGGGAACTGCTTCGTGTTCGGGAAGCTATTTCGGATCATTTCTATTTCGATAATTTCTATCAATCCACCCCGGAGTGCTGGCAGCGTTACTTTGGTTCCTTTCTGATCGCAGCGCGCGGGAAGCGATAAGGAAAATTGCGGACAATCCGGAAAAATAAGGGAAAATAAGGGGACAGGCTACGCAATTCCCGAATTCAACACACGCTTGAATCGAGCATCGCACTTATTCTGCTGCCGCGGCCCAGTCCATTAATGTTAAGTGGGAATTATGTAGCCTGTCCCCATATTTCCGAATCTACTTCATCTGATTCAGAATGATAAATGACGGATTGCTCGTGGAGTGGTAGATCCGCTCGGTTGCTTTTATAAAATCCTCCGGCTTCGCTTGATAAATATCTTCAAACTGCTGCGGGTTCCGGTCCACCAGGGGAAACCAGCTGCTCTGCACTTGCACCATGATGCGGTGTCCCTTGCGGAACGTATGAAAGATATCGGGCATCGTGTATTGAATCTTCGTGATTTTGCCCGGCACAAAAGGTTTCGGATCTGAGAAGTTTTCGCGAAATTTGCCCCGGAATGCCTCTCCCCGCACAAGCTGCTGAAATCCGGCCATCCGGACACCTTTGTCGTTTCCCGGCTCGTTGTCCGGATACACATCAATCAGCTTCACGACGAAATCCGAATCCGTTCCCGTCGTCGATACATTCAGGCTCGGCGTGACCGGACCTGCAATTGCCATGTCCCGTTTGAGCTGGTTGGTTTCGTAGGTCAGCACATCAGGACGGCGGGCGGCAAACCGCTGATCTCCCACCATGTGTTCGCGCGTCATCCCGGTGACTGTTTCGGTTGTATACGGAACCGGGTTATCGGGATCACTGACGTACTCATCAAACGAACTTTGGGAATCGTTCGGGCACCGTTCCCATGAAAGTTTTCCGCCGCCGCAGAAATAAAGATTTCCCGGTGAGACTTTTCCCGGCGGCCACTGATCCTCCCGGCGCCATTCGTTCTTGCCCGTCAGGAAAACAAAAGCCTCGGGCAAGTGCGGATCTCCACTTCCTTTGAGGAAGTGCTTGAAAAACGGCAACTCAATTTCCTTGCGATAAAAAATTGAGGTATCGGACCCGAACCGGACATCCCCAAGAGCATCCCCTTTGGAACGAGCCCAGCCGCCGTGATACCAGGGTCCCATGACGAGAATGTTGTAGGTCCCGGGGCTCGAATCTTCCACCGAATGGTACACGGCCAGCGTCCCAAACAGGTCCTCCGCGTCAAACCAGCCGCCGACCGTCATGACGGCAGGTTTTATATTTTTGAGATGTGGCCTGAGGTTTCTTGCCTGCCAGAACTCATCATAACTGCCGTGCTGCATCATCTCGTCCCAGAATGGGACGTCGTTCTTCAGGTACTTTGCATCGGCGTTCGGCAAAGGTCCCATCTGAAGATAGAACTGGTACCCGTCGGATATAGGGAATTGGAAATGCACGCCGGAGTGCATGGTCGGCTCCGCGCGCGGATGCCCGAAAACCGAGAGAAATCCGAAGGCATGGGCAAGATAGAACGCGCCGTTGTGATGGAAATCATCGCCGATGAACCAGTCTGCGATAGGAGCTTGAGGAGAAACAGCCTTCAGGGCAGGATGTGCGTCAATCATGCCCGATGCCGCATAAAACCCGGGATACGAGATTCCCCACATCCCGACGCTCCCATTGTTATTCGGTATATTCTTGACCAACCAATCGATCGTATCGCCGGCATCACTGGACTCGTCGATATCCTGGGGCCCTTTCTTGAAGTCTTTGTGTGGAGTCATGTTCACGAACTCCCCTTCAGACATCATCCTGCCCCGCACGTCTTGATAAACAAAAATGAATCCGTCCCTGGCCAATTCATCGGACGGCCCCAAAGATGACGGATAATTATCGGGACCATACGGGGCTACGCCGTATGGCGTCCGGTTCAGCATGATCGGATAGAGGCGCCCGGTATCTTTGGGAGCATAGACTGCCGTAAACAGCTTTTTCCCATCGCGCATCGGGATTCTGTATTCGTGCTTGACGTAATTGGATTGAATGTAGTCGAGTATCTGCGCATGGATAACTTGGAATAGGGCCAGCGCGGATAGAACCGCGATCAAAGATCGGCGAATGGTCTTTACCATGGGACTAAGGCTAACCTGTAGCTTCCGCAACGGCAAGATTTTATCCGTGTGAATCGGCCGGATCCGTGCTAAATATCTCTGCATGAAACCTAGTGAGAATGCGTTGGAAAGCCGAGCGTACCGGTCTTTGAAGGAAATGTTTCAAGGCGGGCGGCCCCTGATCTTCGTCTGCACCTCAGAGGAAGGGCGAGTCCGCATGCTTCTGCAGCAAGCCTCCGAAAGACTGTTCCGGAGCCGAACCCCCGTGTGGAGCTGGTCTCTGACACTTGGGCTTATTTCTCCGGATGGCAGAGCCGTTGAAAAGTTCGGTCCATTGGCGGTTCTCGATTTCATTGCATCGTGCTCCGAACCCGGGATATTCCAGCTTAAAGATTTTCACCAGTTCATGCAGGAAGATGCGCAGATTCGCAGAAGGCTGCGTGATTTGTATGAGGTTTGCGTCGACTCGGGAAAATTTCTTGTCATCACTTCCCCGCTGCGCGCCATACCGGAAGAACTCAGCCGGCAGATGGCACTGGTCGAATTGCAGGTTCCCGATATCGAGGAATTGATCGCTTTTGTCCGCGCCGAGGCGGAAGCGATTTCGCGCCAGGGATTTCAGGTGGACAAAAGCGAACCCTCGCTGTTCGCGATGAGCCGGGCTCTCCAGGGATTGACTCTGGACGAGTCGCGCCATGCGCTGCGCCGCGCGCTTGCCATCGGCGGCGCGCTTGACGGGAACTGCCTGCCGTACCTTCTCGAGGAGAAAAAGCTGGTTGTCAACAGGACGGGGCTTATTCAGTACATCGCCGAGTCCACTCAAATCGCGCACGTGGGAGGTCTCGAGTACCTGAAAACCTGGCTCCAGGAACGGCGGAAACTGTTTGTAGAACGAGACAGTCTGAACGCCGATATTGTTCCCAAAGGCGTGCTTGTCATGGGAGTTTCGGGTTGTGGCAAAAGCCTATCGGTAAAAGCAATCGCCTCATGCTTCGGCCTTCCGCTCTACCGGATCGAAATGAGCGAGGTCTATTCGGGGCGCCACGGCAATCCCGATGCCGCTTTCGTGGAAGCGTGCCGCACGGTCGAATCGGTTGCGCCGGCCGTCGTCTGGTTTGACGAAATTGAAATGGGGCTTACGGGAGATATCGGAGAAGGCGCTACCAACATGGGACGCATCTTTGCGTTTTTCCTGACCTGGATGCAGGAAAAGGCGCGCGGACTGTTTGTTGCCGCTACCGCCAACCGTATTGATCTGCTCCCGGCAGAGATGATCCGCAAGGGACGTTTCGACGAGGTGTTTTTCATCGACCTTCCGACCGAAGACGAACGGATTGAAGTGTTCCGGATTCATCTGGAAAAGCGGGGAATTGATCCGAGCGCGCTTCAGCTTCACCGGCTGAAGAAAATTACGCAAGGGTGGACCGGAGCTGAAATCGAACAGTGCGTGGTCTCGGCGCTGACACAGGTTCGCCTGAAAAACAAAACCATCGCTTTCGAGGACCTTCATCAGGCCGCTGTCGGCGTGATCCCTCTTTCAAAGACGATGCGCGAGCAGGTCGATCGCATTCGTTCTTGGGCTTTCGATCGCGCGGTCCGCGCCTCCCCGCGTGAAACACGGTGACAGCCACCGATGTCCTCTTTAGGGGACATCGGTGGCTGTCACCGGAGCATTCCGCGAACGACCACATCGACCGCTTCGTCTTCGCTCAATCCCCGAGCCATCAGGGTCTCGACCTGTTTCTTATCCACGCTGCCGATTGCAGCCTCATGGGTCAGCTTTGCCCTGTCGTCAATCACGATCAACCTGGGAATGGCGCTGGCCCGGGCTTCTTTTCCTTTGATGATCTCGACACAATCGACGTGCCCGCGCGCAAAAGGCGCATTGCCGACGGCCTCGCCAATGACTTCGCTCTGGCAACGCTCAAAGGAGGCTTTTAATCTTGAATCTCCTCCAATTCAATCACATTGGCGCGATGCTCCAAAGCAAGCTCGCGTAAGTCTTCGCGGCAGGTGAACAATATCACCTGCCGGCGTTTGGTCTCCTCATCCAGGATTTCGAACGCTTTCCTCATCCTGGTTCGATCGTAGGCGGCAAACGGTTCGTCCAAGAAACCGGGGCACGGTTCGTCCGGATTTGAAACCAGATCCATGATCCCAAAGCGCATGGAGAAATAGATCTGATCCTGTGTGCCTCGGCTTAAGTTCTCGGCCAGACGAAGCTCGGCGCTATCCGCCTCCCGCACCCAGACCTGGAAATCCGGATCAATCTTAACCTCCTCATAGCGATTTCCACACAGGCGGAGGAAGCGCTGCTCCACAGCCGAATTCAACTGCGGGGCGAGAACTTCCTGCTGCTGTCGTGAGAGTTTCTCCAGCATGTCGAGCGCAATTTCCAATGCGGACCGATTCTTCTTCAGCTCCTCGAAGGCCCGTTCGGCGACTGCAAGGTCTTCGTCAATTTCATAGGCGGGCCGGAAATTCTGGAACGCCTGCTTCACTCGTTCCACTGCCCGCGCATATTCTTCACGGGCTGCGGCCAACTGGGAACCGGTCCGCTTCTCCTGGTTCTCCAATTCGGCGATCGTCGGGAGGTAAGGCAGGTAGGGTTCAACCCCGGATTGCACCTGATTTTGAGCGCCGACCGATTGCTCCACCAAATCTTGCGGATCCTTCTTCTCCAGCAGTTGCTGAAGCTTATCCTTCCACTGATCCAAGGTCAGGTTCCCGGCCAATCTCGAGAACTCGCGGGTGCGGGAAGCTTCCTTTTCCATCAACTCCATCAGCGTTTGCCGTTTAGAACACTCTTCACAAAACCGTTCAGGACTCTCCACCTGCGCTTCATTCAGCAGCGATTGAATGAGCGAGCACTTGAGGTTGTACTCTTTTTCCAATTCACCACATTGGGATTTCAAGGAATCGGCGTTCTGCATGCACAGGGTGTAATTCGCATCGAGTTCCCGATACCGGCGCAGGTTGGACCGCAGAACGTCGATTTGAAATTTGAGATTGCCGGGCGAACAGGAAAGGCCGGCCTTGGACAGTCCTTCCTTCAGCTGCTGGTAGATCTCGTCCGATTGCATCTGCAATCGGATCCGCTGCTGATCTGCCTCGGCCACACGAGCGCGAAGATCGGAGAATTTTTTCCGGTCTTGCTCGTATTCCTTGGCAGTTGCAAGAAATTCGTCAAGGACTATGAACCCCGAATCCCTGATCGCCTCATTGAGCGATTTCCGCTTTTTACCGCCCTCTTCCCGGATTTGCTTAAGTTCAAGATCCAGATTGCGCAACACTTGTTCTTGGTCTGCTATTTTCCTGGAGGATCTCGCTGCTGCAATAAGACTGACGGTTCCGAGAGCGGCAAATCCAATGAAGGATCCGATGCCGATCCGGAGAAAGCGGTGGAAAGCCGTAAGATATCCCAGAACGGGAGCCAAGACAGCCAAACCCAATAGAAATCCGGCCAGGATTTTTCGCTGCAACGTCGTGCTCGTTGCAGTAGCAAGATTTAATTTCTCTATCGCGATCTTCTCCGCAACAGCAGAGGAGTTCTGAGAAGCAATCCGTTCATCCTCAGCAGCCTCGCGCGCCGCACGTTCCCAATCTATTTCCGGGCCGAGGAATGCCGGGCTGAGTGCATTCAGGCGTTTCTCAAGGACATCCGCCTCATCCTTCAAACGACTCAAGCCCTTTTGCAGACCATCTTTCTGCAGGGAGATGCTGAGATAGCTCACAAACCATTCCGTGATTTTTTCGGCATCCGTGCCACTGGCAAATGGAGCATATGCCGCAAGTTTCTGTCTTTCCGATTCAGCCCCGGATAGTTGTACCAGCGCGGCCTCTTTCTCCACGCGGATCTCGCTCAGATGTTTTGCAGTGCTGTCGCGAGCCCCGAGCAGCTGGTTCAGCTCTTCGAGGCGATGAGCCGGGAAATCGGCGCGGGCGGCCAGAGATTCCATCGTGCCCCTCAGCGTGGACAGTTCTGTTTGCATCTCTTCGAGCGAATGGATTTTTGCCGCTATTTCCCGCCTCCGGGCGGAAAGGAGGGCAGCCTGAATTCTCAAGAGCTCCCGTTCCCAACCCGCGATCTCTCCGGCGATGCGGTTCCGGTCCTCAATCCAGTTCTGGAATTGAGCCCGCCGTTCTTCGAGAGCTTTTCGCTCATTCTGCAAGCTCTCGACGAGGTCCATTGCCTGTTTGTATGGCTTGGTCGGGGCGCGCTCGGATCCGACGGAATCCAGCTTTTCCTGGAGTTTGGCCAGACTCTGACGGATTGACAGCTCCTCATCCCCCGATTGAGCGAGATTCGCAATCCTGTCTCGAATCGTCTCATGTCCCTGAATTTCCGCGACCCTGCTTTCGCGGATTATTCCGACCGACTCGAAAAGATCCTTCGGCATGCCGAAATGAGATCGTGCGAAGAGCACTTCCCCATTTCGCTGCTGCTCGTATTGACGGGTGATATCCTCACCTGATGAAGCGCGGATCTCAATCCGGGTTTCCTCTTTGCCGAACGATCGGTGGATTTCCACCTCGCGCCCATCCGCCAGGCGGCACCAGAGAATTCCTCCGTATTCCTGGGCATGCCAGGGCTTGTATTGTTCGACCCATGGATCCAGCCGTCTCTGGACCTTTAAATCCGAACGTAATTGCCCGTACAGCAAGGCGACGAGAAAGCGCTGCAGAGTAGATTTCCCTCCCTCGTTGGCCGCGAACACGAGATTGAGCCCGCTTTGGAAATCGATGGCGCGATTTCTGAGTTTGCCAAATCCCAAGATGTGAGTTCGTAGAAGAATCAACGCAGCCTCACTTCCCGCCCGGTCAGCGCCTGGACGCCATAGAGGCGCGCGCGTTCCAGTATGACTCGGTCCGCGTTCGGAGCCGCCGCAATGCGTTCGTTCAGAATTCGAACGAATCGCCCCCGAGTCGTCTTTTCCTGGGCGATCGATTCAAAATCCAAAGCAGGATGCGTCTGATCTTCCCATTGGATATGCAAGGCCTCTTCCGCCAGCCTTTCAGACAATTCCGGAAGAGAAAGGTCCAACTTCGGATCGAGCGCGCCGGCCAGCTGGACTCGAAGAATCGTTTTCTGATCAAACAGGGAGCCCCGCTGCTGCAGAATTGCATCCAGGATCTGTTCGCGGGTGGAGAATGCGTCACAATCCACAGTCAGAGTTCTCAGGCTGTACTGATTGCAAAACCTGCTCTCAACCCGAACCGCATTATCCGCGATCTCACCGAAGAGATATCCGCAAGGTCCCTCTTCATCCCATCCCCTCCCCTCGGGAATTCCGGAGTACCAGACCTGCGTTTCGTCAATCGGGTTCGGCACCTGGTGCTGCTGGTGATAGTGTCCAAGCGCGCAATACCCGACGTTCTTTCCGGCAATTTCCTCGATGCTAAACGGACCGTGCTTCGATTTTCCTACTGGAATGTTGCTCACATCCGAACCGTGCGACAACACGATATTGAAGAGATCGCCGGGCAAAACCGGCAACCGCTGAAAGTGATGCTCTTCAAGGTTAGCGTGGCTGAAGCCGAAACCCGTGACTCGAACTCCTAACTGAGGCAGGTCAACGGACTGAAATTCTTCCCCAACGAAGATATGCACATTTCCCGGCCAGGATTCCTCCCTGTAAGGCGATCCCTGAATGCAGGGGTCATGATTTCCTGGAGAGATGAACACACGAATCGCATTCAAGCTTGCCAGTTGCTGTTTAATGAATTCGAACGTATCCGGAGTAATGCGTTCCAGTTCAAAAAGATCTCCGGCAACCAGCATGAAATCAACTTCACAAGACCGGGCATCCTCAACGATACGGCGGAAAGTACGTCGAATCGCTTCTCTCTTCCGATCGCCCAGCCGGGAAGGGAAACCCGATCCCGAGAAACTCGTATCGAGATGAATGTCGGAAGTGTGAATAAATCGAACAGATTTCATAATGCCCTATTTTTATAAGACGACTCAAAAGAAAAATCAGTACAACATGTGCGGACGGGTCTCCAGACCCGTCCGGTTTTTCAGTTATATCTCCGCCCGGGTGGGACGGCTCTGGAGAGCCGTCCCACATACTCTGATCCCTAAAGCTTGACGGTTTCCAGAAGCTCCGGGATATGGGTTTTCCATCCCAGGGAACGGTGGATTTCATCCGCCAGCGCTTTGCTGGATTCCGGCTCTCCATGCACGATGAACGTCAATTGGGGCGCTTCCTTAAACGTTTTCAGCCATCGCAGGATCTCCACGCAGTCTGCATGGCCGGAGAAAGCCTCTATGCTGCGTGTCTGCGCACGCACCGGTATCATCTCTCCGTGGATCTTTATATGCTTTGCGCCATCCTTGATCAGCTGGCCGCGGGTTCCCACCGACTGATACCCTACGAACAGAATCGTGTTCCTGGGATCCGGCAACCGATATTTCAAATGATGAAGGATTCTTCCGCCCGTGGCCATTCCGCTTGCCGACACAATGATGGCGGGAAACCGCATGTCATTGATTTTCTTGGATTCTTCAGGAGTATGAACAAATTCCAACTTCGGGCACAAAACCGGGCATTTGCCCGTTTTTTGGAACACCGCCTTCGCCTCTTCGTCAAAATCCTCGATGTGACGGCAAAACACTTCCGTAACGTGCTGCGCCATCGGGCTGTCCAGGAATACCGGCAGATCGGGAATCGCGCCGCGCACTTTCAGGTCGCGAATCAGATACAGCAAAGTCTGGGCGCGGCCAACGGCGAAGGCTGGAATAATCAGCATGCCGCCCCGTTTTGCCGTTTCGTTAATTACCGCGGTCAATTCCCCGACTGGATGCTCCTCTGGGTGCACGCGGTTGCCGTAGGTCGATTCAACCAGAAGATAGTCGGCCTGCTGGACCGGTTCCGGATCCCGAAGAATGAGCGCATCATACCGGCCCAGATCTCCGGAAAAAACCAACCGGAGCGGCTTCCCGCTGTTTTGGGTATTTACTTCAATGGTCGCCGAACCGAGGATATGCCCCGCATCCCGAAACTGAATCTGCGTGCCGTCGGACAATCCCGCCTCTTGGTCGTAATCGATCGGCCGAAGGTGCGGCACGACCCGTTCCGCGTCCTCCTTCGTAAATAGCGGCAACGCCGGCTCGTGTTTGCTGAATTTCATTTTGTTCGCAAAACGCGCATCTTCTTCCTGCAGATGCGCCGCATCCAGAAGACTGATTTCACACAGTTCGGCAGTGACGGGTGTAGTCCAGATCTTTCCATTGAATCCCTCGCGCACCAGGGCAGGCAACATCCCGGAATGATCGATGTGCGCGTGAGTCAGCAGAACATGATCAACGGTTGACGGCTTCACCTGAGGCGGATTCCAGTTCAGGAGACGAAGCTTCTTTGGCCCTTGAAACATGCCGTAATCTACAAGAAACCGCGTTTCCCCTGTGTCGATCAGATACTTCGAACCGCTGACCGTCCCGGCTGCCCCCAAAAATTTAATCTGTGTCATAGCGTTGAATATGCAAGATAGAGGCAACAGGATGCAACACAAATGGTTACTTTGAGTTTTGGAGTCCAACCCAAAGGCTCCAAGACTCAAAGATTTTTCTGTTCATTGCGGAGAATTTAGGTTCACATGGTGTATGATGGGCACCGTTTGAATGCGCAAACCCATATTCCTCACCATTTCGATTTGGGGACAACCCTGGAGCAGTAATTTCCGCTTCTAGTGAATCTATGCTGAACAATGAGGCATTACTCGAGCTGATCAGAAAAACGGAAGGCGGGGATACGTCCGCACTAACCGCCCTCTACGATTCGACAAGCCGGCTGACGTTCGGAATGATCATGAGAATTCTGGGCGACAGAACATCCGCCGAGGAAGCATTGCTGGATGCTTACACCTATGTTTGGAGAAAATCGGCGCCCTACGAGCCCGGTGTGTCGCCGATGGAATGGTTGATGACAATCGCCCGAAACAGCGCAGTAGCCAGACTGCACTGGAGCAGACGGGAAAATAAAAGGCAGGAGATCCCGGCAGAAAGTGTGGATCCGGCGATGTCCGTTGCTTCGGAGCAGCAGAAAGTTGCGCGCTCTTCTCTTGAAGCGATGCCGACCGCTCGGAGAGAGCTTCTGGAATGGGCTTATTATGGCGGGATGAGTTGCGGCGAAATGGCCGCACAAATCGGAAAACCGATCGGTGCAGTCAAAACGCTTCTCAGGCTCGGATTAAGCAGCTTCGCGGAAAATTTCAATACCGTCCAGACACAATCGAATACCCCTGAGACAGGAGGGCAACTTGAGGCACGAAAGGGCGACTGAGGAAATACGGGAACTGGCGGCTCTTTATGCCCTCGGGTCTTTAACACAGCATGAGGCGCGGAGCTTCGAAATTCACATGAGAGAAGGCTGCTCCGTATGCGAGGCGGAGTTCCGAAAATTCAGACATGCCGCGGCAGGAATCGGATTCGCAACGGCAGAGATTGCCCCTCCGGATTATATTCAGGATCTGCTTTTGGCCCGCGTCGAGCGCGAACCTCAAACCGCTCCAGAGGAGGTCCAGCCAAGCCCGTCCAGCGATGCAAAAACTGTGGAGGAATCTTCACGTCCGGTTTCTGCTGCGTTGTCCCTGTCGTCTGAACCCCGGAGTAAGAGGCCGAGCTTGTTTCCCTGGTTTCTCGTAGTCGTATTGGCCGGCTTGGGGTTTTTCGCTGCCTATTCGTGGAAGACCGTCCAGGAAACCAACCTTCAGCTGCAGGTTAAATCTTCCGCCGCCGAAGCGGACGCGGGGATCTTACGGAGTGAACTTGAGGCAAGAAAAGAGGAAGCTCGAAACCTTGGCATAATTCTGGCTGTCGTGGGCAAGCCTGGGGCCCGCATGGCTCGCCTTATTGTTCAGAGCGCGCCGGCCGCAAACGCAGCAGCCATTATTTGGGATGTCGAACAGAATCAGTGTTTCGTGTTGGGAAATTTCCCTCCAGCGCCGGAGGGCAAGAGATATCAACTCTGGTTTTTTTCGCAGGCATCAAAAGTATCTGTCGGACCCTTCAAGGTTAATTCAAACGGTCCGACTTTCGTGACGGCTCCCGTTCCGCCAGAAGCCGTAAATGCCAGCGCGGCCGTCGTCACGCTGGAGCCGGATAACGGTTCCCAGATTCCCACATATCCCTATTACGCCGTCGGCCGCATCGAATAACATTCAGAAACACAGTTTACCCGGAGCGCCGGTGTCTCGAGGGTTTTTTGCCGTCTATATAGAGACGTGCAGTATTCACAACGCTGCCCAATTAGCCGCCGGGACGGCGGCGCTCCCGGTTTTTCCTCACCGTTTCTTCACGTCGTAGCACCACAACGTACCCAGGTCGCGGATGTACAACCGGCCATTTGCCACTACCGGATATGCCCAGGCTTTTTCCATCGAGCCACCCGTGTGTTGCGGCTGGCCGGGAGGAGTGAACCTCCCTTTCTCGCGATAAGCTTCGGGAGTGGCTTCAACCAGCGCAACGTCTCCGCTCTCCCCGTGAAGATACAATCGGCCATCGGCGTAAAAAATGGAACCGGATCCGATGCCTTCGGCCCGCCAGCGGACTTTGCCGGTAAGAAATTCGACCGCCGCCAATCCGGTCTCAGCGTGAGTACCGTACAAATAATCGCCCACAAGCACCTGGCCGCCGATGTCGTTGGGCAAGTCGCGTTCCAGATAAACCTGTTCTGCTGCAACTCCATCTTGAGAAGGCTTGAGTTGCAGCAGGGCTGCGGCCGCACGCCGGGTATTGGCATGATAAACATATTGGCCGCGAGGTACCGGCATACACATATTTGCCGGGCTTCCAACCATTCCAGTGTAGCGCCACAGGAACTGGCCGGTCGCGGCGTCCACGCCGACGAGCCCCTTTTCCAGGAATTGCACGTATTGTTTCCGGCCCGCAGCTTCGACGAGGGCGATGGATGAGTAGCCCGCAGGATCGCCGCCAGGCACGGCCGATTTCCAAATCGTCGCACCGCTTTTCTTGTTCAGCTTCACAATCGTGGCGTCGCTCCCGCCGGGCGTCACAACCACCGCATCGCCGTCGATCAGAGGAGATTCCGCATAAGCCCAGATGCCGGGCTTGCCGCCAAAATCACTCCGGACATTTCTTTTCCAGACGATTTTGCCGCTCGCGGCTTCAACACAGGCCAGGTCGCCATCGGAACTGAAGGCATACAGAAGAGAGCCATCGACGGTGGGCGTGGACCTGGCCTTCGGGTAAGGCGGCTGTTGATTGGGATTCCCAACTTTGCCGAGACTCGTGGCCCAGATCTGCTTCCCGTCTTTGACCGAAAGCGCCTGCACGAATTCGTTCTCCAGGCCCTTGATGCTGATCAGATAGACGCGCTCCCCGACCACCGCAGGGGCGCCATACCCTTCATCGATATCTTTCATCTGCCACAGCAGCCTGGGGCCTTCCTTGGGCCATTCGCCCAGCAGTCCTGATTCCTGGGAGGCGCCGATTCGTTGAAGTCCGCGGAACTGCGGCCAATCCAGCGCGCCACTCATCAGTGAAACCATTGCAAACAGCACAGTGAGACAAAGCAATCGCACAACTTTCATTTGTCCAGCTCCTCAAAAACTTGCAACAAGAACTTATTTGTGTCCCGTAATGGTGACTGTGAAAGAACCGGTCTCATCGGCCAATTGGTAATCCGGAGGCACTTCAAAAAGAGACGGGTTAGGTTCAGCACGGCTGATGTTGATCAGCCCATGGATATTTTCGCCGGAACGCGGATCGACCAATAGGACGGTCATTCCCTACTGCACCGATCGGATAAGTGGTGGTCGTAAGAATTCCCTCGGCTGAAATTCCTTCGACGATCTTCGTCCCTAACGATTCGGTTGCAGTTTCCGAGTTGTTGGGGCCCGGTCTTGTCACATTAATGCTCCGCCCGATGACGGCATTCTGAGATGACAGTCGGATCTTTGGCAAATTCGCCGGCAGCTTGCAGCGATGCGCAACCCGGTTTACTGAATCGACGTAATACCGGTAGCCCGCATCAGGATCGAAAATTTCTATGAGGTACGGCATATTCTCAACGGTCATGGAACCCGTCATTACTGGCATAAGGGGGCGTTCCGTGCGCGTTCTTCCGCCGGAATCCCTCCACACACGGACGCTTGCCTGTGGACGAGTGACTCGAGTTCCAT
>JBEKKY010000054.1:0-19148 GCA_050010475.1 Acidobacteriota bacterium
TGGATCCTCGCAGCATCATTCCCATTAAAATAGTCGATGGCCGCCCGGTCTTCCCTCCATTTGCGCGGCTTGGCGAAGATCCTTTCCTTCGCCAGCTCGAGGCGTCAGGAAAGAAATGGGTTGTGCTGGTCGACGATGTCGACCAGGAACCTCGGTTTGTTCTCAACGTTCACTATTTCCTTCGGGCAGCGCTGCTGGGAGGGATCGAGTTTAACCCGGTTGCATTCTGTCACAGGCCATTGATTGTACATGACTCGAATCAACAACTGGGTCAAGTGCTCGTCCGTTTGACCGTCCAATCCGAACACTCCGAAGATGATGTCGTTGACAAGGATATTATTCTCGTCTGGTCCGATTCGAAACGCATTATTACCGGCTCGGATCTGCTGGGACGTCTATTGCGCGGCATCACGCGCAGGGAGCTATCCGGTGGGCCTCCAATTGAATTGGCTCCTTAAGACCAATCCGAATCTAATGTCGGATTTTGGACGGACCGGGGCGGTACACCAAAGAAGAAATGCCGAGGCGCTTGGAATAGACTCTGCAGCCTGAAGAGGCTCCGCAAAAGATGTCCGGAGCCAATATTTCATCCCGCTTCGCAAGGAGCCAAAAGAATCGTCCGCCATTCTCTTTGGCAAATCTCTTGAGTGCTTCGATGTTTGCTCGATAGCATTCGCTGCAGACCCTCGTGCCCGAAATGAGGACATTACCTTCTGCGCCGTTTCGATCACCATTTCCTGGCTCATATTGCTTGCGGTGTCCTCCCCGTTGGTGATCACGACTCACTTTTCCACCAGTAGCCGTTCTCAGCTTGCCCGTGGCGGACATATAGGCAGTTTTTGGCGGCAGATACCAGGAATTCGGCCACTTTGCGGCCGCCGGTTGCCAAGTCGGACTAGTTGCCGATTGAGTTTGGTGCTTTGCGCTTTGTGGCATTACCGGGTGGAGTCATTGCACGTATGGTTGACTCGATCCATCTGCCTGCGGCCTGCTGCCATATCGACCACACTCTAGCGCAACCATTGATTGCACTCGGAAAGATCTCAAGAAGGCAAAAAACTAAGACAAAGAGCATAAGGAAAGCATACCGGGGCTGGCCTTCAAATAGGAACGGTACAGCTGTAAAGAAAAGAAGATTTAATAGCGGAACAGAAACACGGTAAGGAATGGAGACATCCTTAAAAAACAGCATCCGAGCCGCAGGCCCAACCTGGAGAAGAACAAAAAACAGGCCCGCCAAACTCAGCACCATCAGGTATATTTTTAAAAAAAATTGGATGCCGGGCGATTGCGTCGCCTGAACAAGCCAGTCGCCCCACACTCGCCCACTATTGATAGCCCAGCTGTAGATGTCGCCTGCGTTTTCAGCCGAGAAGAAAGTGGCCTGGATTCGCATTAACCCCAGCTTTATAAAAGCAATTGGATGGCTCGCAATCCATTTTCCCGCTTCAGCCTGAAGAGCTGAATCAATCCGTGGGTCCTCCATAGCGTATTCGTCTGGGTGCTTTTGAAAATCATCATATGATATATCCAGATCCTCCAATCTATTTTCCAATTCCTCAGGAAGCGGCACTTCGGCCAAAGGCATCCACATTCCGTTGGAATTGGCGCTGTTATTGTTTACCATCAACATATAACCGGCGTTATATGAAACAGGGATGAAGAGTTTATAAACTCGGTAGTTTCTCAATGTCCATGGCGCGATGACCAAACACATAGCTATAAAGCTAATTGTCAGGCGGGCGAGCGTCTTTTTCAGCTTCTTTTCCTTGATCCACAGCGCTGCGGCGGCTAACAGAGGATAGGCCAGAAAAAAGGGCTTTATTAATCCCAGAATTCCGCAACCCAGGCCCAAAAGAACATATTTGAAAAAACTTTCCTCCATCTGCATCTGCATGAAGAGCACAAGTGCGAATAGAAACAGGGCAATCGTCTCCGTTCCCAATACACTGGTATAGGCAATGTAGTTAGGGAGAAAAACAACCAATGCATAAAAGGCGACGGCGAGTCGTTTTTCTTTAAACAGGTTCAACGATAATCCGCAAAAGAGCGGCAGCGTAATGCTAGAAAATAGCAGGTTAAACATCTTCCCGTAAAAAACGCTGGTACTGCCCATAAGTCTAAAAAACCAGCCCAAGAGAAAAGGATAACCTACACCTTGAAATGCTACGGGATTTCCCGAAATGCTGTATCCCTGATGATGGTAAATGTTGGAAGCTAGCAAATGATACCCGGCAAAATCGGATACCGGCTCATTTGGAATGCAGACGACCCATAACAGTCGTACTATGATGCCAGCAACAGTCAGGAGATAGAAAGGCATTCGCCTATTCGTACGGCATATATTAGAAACGATTCCACGCATAGACCTTAATAACTAAACCTGGCAGGGCATAAACTCGCATTTTATTGTTAGGCTTTAATAAAGACTTTAAAATATTTCAGCAAAGATGGCTGCGGTGGCGCTGAGCAATGTCCGATGGGGTCGTGCCCAGCGGCTGCCAGCCTGGTTCCGCCGGAACGGGAATCCCATTCCGCCTTGCCAAATGGCGAGAATATCCAACAGCGGGGAGATAGCATTCCCGGCTTCCTCCTGCGGCTCTCACTCGATCCTTTCCTGGTATGAGCAGGAAACATGCGTAGATTTTTTAACCAGCGGATTTCTTATGACTGGGATCCGTCAACAATTGCAAATTCTTATTCAAGCATTAGCCCGCTGGAATCAATCCGCTGTCTGATTGATGGGGATTAGCAGAGTGTACTTGTGGCTTGCCTTAGAATCCTGCATCCAAAGAAGAATCTGAGGCGCCGGCTGATCCGTGTAACCATATGAGATTAACCGGCGGCTGGAGTTTTCCGTTGACCATTCGTCGGCATGTCTAAAACCAAGAAATCGAATCTCCTCTTGAATGTCCGCTCCGATTCCTGATTGGCACTGCATATCAATTCTCATTTGAATCCAGTAAGAGGGATGAATCTCCAGCAGTTCCTCTAGATCAGACTTTGCCATTGTCTGAGTAATGCCTAGCCGGACAGGGCTCTCAGGGCTGCTTGCTGAGATTGCATTTTCGAGTAAGGCGAATATCAGCATTTCCAAGGTGTTGTCGCTCCAGGAAATAACTGGCAAATTTTGAGGAATCGTCAGGAAAACGGGGGCACTTGGACTTTTCTTTTCTCTTTTGAACCTGAGAACAAGATCAGCCAATAGTTTTGCGAGATCTATGTCTCTCATATATGCGCCAGCGTGCAGCCATTTTGCATACTAGGGCTGAATTGTTAAGGATGAATGAAGATGGTATGAATTTACTGTAAAGATCAGCGGTCGTGAGGCCTAGGTAGTGTTTTACAAATGGATTAACCCATTCTGCCCGGTTTTCGGCAGTGTCAGTCCGGAGGCCCGAAGGCCGGAAGGGACGGCAATGAAGTAGGCCCGGCCGTCAGAAGCCGGGATTAAGTCAAAAACGCTATTAAGCGCCGAAGGCGCGGCACAAAAACGCTTGTTCAATGCCACGCATCGGCGGTTTGCATCATCGACAAAATTGGCAACCGGTGGTATAGAAATTACTTTGTGGAAGGAAAGCCGTTCACTCAGCAATGGTCAATTGCTGCTGGGATTCAAAGGCAGAAACTGAGAATCCACTTCCCCATAAGTCTAATCCCCGATTCTGTGTCCCAACCCGGCGATTTTTTCATTTCAAGGGCGTCAATTCAGGAGCGATTGACTTTTCGGCGACAGACAAGCCTATGAAAAGTGGTTTTCCTTGTTTTCCCGGAATAATTCCACGATTCGTTGCCTCAGCTCATCACGCGTTTCTCTAAATGCAGATAAGCGGTCTGTCTCAGAGCCAGCGGCCGCAGCTGGGTCCGACAATCCCCAGTGCAGCTGTTGAGCATTTCCCAAGAAGACCGGACATTCCTCTTCGCCACAGAGGGTAATTACTGTGTCAACCTCGGAAGACGGAATCTCAGTTATTGATTTGGACCTGTGGCCGGAGATGTCTATTCCGATCTCCTGAGGGACTGCAATTGCCTCCGGGCGAACGGATGTGGGACGCGATCCGGCAGACCAGATCTTAACGCCCGGAAGGATAAGAGAGCGCGCTATCCCTTCAGCCATCTGACTGCGGGCCGAGTTCGCAACACACAGAAAGAGAATGCCTCTCATTTAAGCTTCCTTCATTCCATAATATTTGCGCCCAAGCCATAGGGACACGTTTACAAGCCCGATCAGTGCCGGCACCTCCACAAGTGGCCCGATGACCGCCGCGAATGCGCCGCCATGCTGAATTCCGAATGTCGCAACAGCAACCGCAATAGCCAGTTCAAAATTGTTGGAAGCAGCAGTGAACGACAACGTTGCCGACTGGCCGTAGGTTGCTCCAACCTTCTTGCTCATAAAGAAGGAAACAAAAAACATCAGCACGAAATAGATGAGCAGAGGGATCGCGATGCGGATTACGTCAAACGGAAGCTGCACGATCATCTCGCCCTTGAGAGAGAACATAACGATGATCGTGAACAGAAGCGCGATGAGCGTTACCGGGCTGATCTTCGGAATGAATTTCTCATGATACCAGCGCTTGTCTTTTGCCTTAATAAGTGTAAAACGCGTGATCATACCGGCAAAGAACGGGATCCCAAGATAAATCAAGACGCTCTTGGCGATCTCTCCGATCGTGATATTGACCGCTACGCCCTTCAATCCCAGCCAGGTCGGCAGAACCGTGATGAATACATACGCGTAAACCGAATAGAGGAGCACCTGGAATATCGAATTGAAGGCCACGAGACCAGCACAATACTCGGTATCGCCTTTCGCCAGTTCATTCCAGACAATGACCATCACGATACACCGGGCCAGTCCGATCAGGATAAGGCCTACCATGTACTCAGGCTTATCGCGCAGGAAAATCACGGCCAGAACAAACATCAGGATCGGGCCGACAACCCAGTTCTGTGCGAGGGAGAGCCCAAGAACCTTGGTGTTGCGAAACACCGGCCCCATTTCCTCATAGCGCACCTTTGCCAACGGAGGATACATCATCAGAATGAGCCCGATTGCAATCGGGACTGATGTCGTCCCCACATTGAACCTGTTGAGAAAGGGAACGATGCCGGGAAAGACATATCCCGCGCCGACCCCGACAGCCATGGCCAGAAAGATCCAGAGTGTCAGATACCGGTCAAGAAACGACAGCCTCTCGGCTACACCTGTATGTTTCGCTGTTTCTGGAACTGCAAAAGCGGATTGGTTGCTCATCGAGTCTCTTCTGCCAAAGAAGCCTTGGTCAAGCCGCTCTTTGTCTTGGTTTTCAGAGGAGCATGGCTCGGAACGCAACTGGCGCCGCGACTTTTCTCCTTGAGCCAGGTGTTCAGCTTCTCGAGGAGCGGTTTGGCATCGGGAAGTTTTGCCAGGGTTATACGAAGCAGCTTCAGGTGATTCCTGGCAAGTTCATCCTGCGGTGGACACAGGGAATAATAGGACCACAACCCTTCCCTGCGGTCAGTGGCGATCCCGATATGGCGCAGAGCGGCAAGGTGTCTGGAAGCCTTGGATTGCGTGATCTCCAGGACAGCCATCACATCACAGACACAAAGCTCCTGACGATTGAACAGCAGCCAAAGCATCTTTAGCCGTGATTCATCGGAAAGAGCCTTGAAAAAACGTGCTGCTTCCCTCATGGTTTTCTCCATTTCAATTACATCTATATATCCGGTTTAACGAATGTAGTCAAGCATCGCGGTCTGCCGTTTGTCTTTGATCCATGGAGGCACTGGAATAAAGATCCTGAGCGTCTTGCAAATAACAGGTTTGAATCGCCCTGGTGATTTTCAGCCAAGTCATGGAAATATTGGGATTTCGACGGATTTATCTTTTTTGGGGGGATATTCATATTGCACGGATTCTTCCGCTTAATCTTGATGAAAACGCGGTAAGTTTTGTGATTTTGGATGAAGAGTGGCTGCTGTTGGATTTCGCTAAGTTCTTGATTTTAAATGCGAGGATGGGATTTGAACCCAAACACTACCTAAGTAGTCCACGATTTTAAGGTCTGCACATCCGATCTTCGTTACTCATGGAGCTGACTGCTATTCTTTTCCAAGTCATTCTCGCAATTCGCCTTGTATCCCAAACGTCTATAACCGGGAGTCCGGTTTGTTTGTGTAATTTTGTATTTGTTTGGAGAAAGATAGGGCAAAAACAGGCAAACAGTTTCGCATCATGTCTGACAATTTTGGCCCATTTCCCCCCTTTCCCGACTTTAGGTCCCAGGTGACTGATCAATAGCACTACAAATCCCGGGAACAGGGCTTCCGGAGGGTGGTGCGTTCAATTCCTTGTGATAAACCGATTAATCGGTGTCCGATCTGTTATTGCGATCTGTTATTATGCAGTGGTTAATAGAACGCGGTTGCGTATCTAAAGCAGGGGATTCCCTGCTTTTAATTCCGCTGCGGGGATATCTGGAAAGGAGCTACGGGTCTTGTCCATTGAAGACAGGTACGAGGCAGTCAGAGAGTTGATTGTTATGGGAAAACAGAGAGGATATCTTCTCTACGATGAAATCAGCGACTGGCTGCCCGAAGGTACTTGCTCCTCTGATGAGTTGGACAGCATCTTCTCGCTTTTTGGATCTGCCGGCATCGAAGTGATCGATCCCGAACAAGAGTTCCAGAACGAAGACGTAAAGGATGACGAGAGGGATGACAACAATGAAAAGGGCGATGGGTTTGATTTCAGTCCTCACTTCCTGGACAAAACCATTACTCCGGAACGCCGCTATTTACGGGAAATGGCGAGCTACCCATTGCTCAGCCGACAGGGCGAAATTGAGATCGCCAAGCGAATAGAGCACGGACAGAATGTCATCCTGAAAGCGCTCTCACGTTCTCCACTGGTAGTTCGCGAGATTCTCAACATCGGGGACCAGCTCAAGAATAAGCAAATTTCGATTCGCGATGTCGTCTCCTTTAACGATGACGAGGTGACCGATGAGCTGCTGGAAGAAAAGACAGCTTCCGTACTTCGTATTATCGAAAGCATTCGAAAACACGAACAGGCGGCCCATAGGGTCAGCCTGAAAATCAGCCGTTGCCGTAAGCGTTCACGGCTTTATAAAAAGCATCTTTCGATGCTGGCCCGCTATCGGATCCCGGTTGCCTGGAAAGTCCGCGACTTAGAACTCAGGAGTGCTCACCATGAGAGATTGGTCGGAATTATCAAAGATGTTGTATGCAAAGCTATGGCATATGAACATGAGATCCACAAACTCACAAACAGACTGAAGACAACGCGCCGGCTTGAAGATGCCAAGGCGATCAGGAGGGGAATCAAGAAACTTAAGAGTGAGATAAAGCAGTTGGAACACCAGGCCCTCGCATCGCTTCCGGAACTGAAGCACACTCTCGCAACCATTCAGTCGGGAGAGTTGGAATCGGATATTGCCAAGAAAGAGATGATTCAAGCAAACCTACGGCTGGTTATTTCCATCGCCAAAAAGTACAACAATCGTGGTGTGCAATTTCTGGATTTAATCCAGGAAGGGAACATCGGGCTCATGAAGGCAGTGGATAAGTTTGAGTACCGCAGAGGCTATAAATTCGGGACATACGCCACCTGGTGGATCCGTCAAGCCGTTACCCGTGCAATAGCCGATCAGTCGCGAACCATCCGTATTCCTGTTCACATGAACGAGGCTATCAATAAGCTGATTCGCGCCTCGCGAAGCCTCGTTCAGGAGTATGGCCGCGAGCCTACCAGCGAGGAAATAGCCAAGAACATGGATGTTCCCATCAATAAAGTTCGCAAGATTCTGGAAATTGCGCGGTCGCCTATTAGCTTGGATTCCCCTATAGGGGAGGAAGGAGATAACCATCTAGGCGATATCCTTGAGGATCGCAGCGCGGTTTCTCCGATAGAATCCGTGCTCAACATCAACTTGAGGGAGAGGACGGAATCAGCTCTAAAAACTCTAACGCCTCGCGAGGAGCAGATTCTCAAGATGCGCTTCGGTTTGGGGTACGACGGTGAACATACCCTCGAACAAGTTGGCCAGCGTTTTTCCGTCACTCGCGAACGAATCCGTCAAATCGAGGCGAAGGCCTTGCGCAAACTGAGGCATTCATCGCGCAGCCACGTATTGACGGCCTACCTTGAAGATTCTTTCGACCGGGAGTGATTTGTCTTCCACAACCCCGTCCTCGATCGCTTCAAGCGGAAAGCAGCAAAATGCTGGCACGTCATCCGGCAAACGCCTCAGAAATTGGATTTGCGCATGATTTGATGCTATACTCTCTCCGATTTGCAAACCGCATCGGCACTTCTGCCGGCATGTGAGTTTCCAATCCAACTGGGCTGAGAGTGCGACTTGGCTCATCTAGCCAAGGAGCTTTTTTCTGTTGAATTTCGACCAATTTTCTTTTAATCCTCATATTAATGCTGCCATCCGGGCAGCGGGCTATTCCCATCCGACCCCGATACAAAAGCAAGCGATACCTCTGGTTCTCCAAGGCCGCGATGTCCTGGGCCTGGCGCAGACCGGAACGGGTAAAACGGCGGCGTTTGTGCTGCCGATATTGCAGCAATTGGACAAAAATCCGTCTCGCGCCTTACGTGTCCTGATAATAGAGCCCACAAGAGAGCTTGCCGAACAGGTGCATCAGTCGATTGCGGATCTGAATGGAAACCGCAAAGCTCGAAGCGCAACCATTTATGGAGGCGTGAGCAAGGATGCACAGATCAAGAACGCGCGACGGGGTGTCGAAATCTTTGTTGCCTGCCCGGGAAGGCTGCTCGATTTGATGGATGCAGGACAAATAGACACTTCATCCACTGAAATCCTTGTGCTGGACGAAGCCGATCGCCTGTGCGACATGGGATTTCTCCCTGATATTCGCCGAATCCTCCTGTACCTGCCGCTCAGACGTCAAACGCTTCTGTTCTCGGCGACCATGCCTGAGGATATTCGAGCGCTGTCGGCCAATATTCTCAAAGATCCGGTTCATGTGCAGGTGGGACCGGCTGCACCGGTGAGTACTGTCTCGCATGCGCTCTATCCGGTCTCGGAAACACTGAAGTCCCAACTGCTGCTGTCGGTTCTGAAGCAGACTCCAACCGGAAGAGTCCTGGTGTTTACGAGAACAAAACACCGCGCATGTAGGCTGACTGCCAACCTTGCTAAAAACGGCTATCGGGTTTCCGTGCTGCAGGGAGATATGAAACAGAATCGCAGACAGTCGGCTATTGATGGTTTTCGCAGCGGCAAATGCGACATCCTGGTTGCCACGGATATTGCAGCTCGCGGTATAGATGTGTCCGAAATTTCGCATGTCATCAACTATGACATGCCGGACACAGCCGATGCATATACTCATCGCATCGGACGAACAGGCAGAGCCTGCAATACCGGAGAAGCGTTTACGTTTATCGCTCAAGCGGATGAACCCATTGTGCGGCAGATTGAAAAAATTCTGGGTTCCCGGATTGAACGCCGGCGTCTGCCCGGTTTTGCGCCTGAGGGGTTGGATTCGGTAATCTCGCCCGGTTCCGGTACACCACTGGGGGAGTCCTTTCAACGCCAAGGACGCTCCAGGAGATTTCGACTCAGTATTTCTGGCAGAAAGCGGCGGATGCGCCCATCGCGCTAATTTAACAGAATCTGTATTATCAAACCGCCTGGGGCAATCTTGAAAGACCTGTAGCAGATATGGCCGGCTTCTCTTCAGTCCTATAGGAAGTATTGAATTCACAAAGGAGGCAATTATGTCGGGAAGGAATGGCGACAAGGCCAGGTACGATCGCGAACGAAAGAAAAAGATTCTCCGGCAGAAACACACCAGAGAGCTGCGGCGACGGCTTTCGCTGGAAAACAAAGGAGCGCAAGCTACAAGTACCGAGTCGAAATAAAAGGCATCGGCATCCGGTATTTCGAGCCATGCTGCCTGGAAGTATTCTTGTATCTACCGCTCAGCAAGCTTCGGTATGGAATCCCATGAAAGGCAAGAACCAGAGAACTGCATCACTATTTGAAGGTTTAAGAATTTGCTATGGCTTTTCATGCGGGATCCTGTATACTTGTTACCTCAGTTGGGTTTTTGCAAGATTTCGTTGATTGAAGACGCTGCAGACTCCTGAAGGGGGGGAAGCAGCTTTTTTTGTGCCTGAGATATTACGGATGATTGCCGAAACCATGAACATTAATGAAATGCCCTCAATAGAGGGCCAATAAGTTAGGAAAACAGATGAAAGAACAAGGAACCGTAAAATGGTTTAATAATGAAAAAGGCTATGGTTTTATCAGCCGTAATTCCGGCGATGACGTTTTTGTACATCACAGCGCCATTCAAGGCGGAGGTTTCAAGTCGCTGAACGAAGGCGACAGTATTGAATTCGAAGTGACCAAAGGCCCAAAGGGATTGCAGGCTCAAAACGTAGTAAAGCTGTAAGCCGACCGATTCTCCACCAGAGGCTCCAGATAACTGGAGCCTCAACCTTCTCATAAATCAGTGCGCCTCTTCTGAGGAGTTTGTCGAGCTATGCAAAGCTCGATTCAAACGTCGTGCCAAGGTGTTCTGAAGTCCAATCCGTTCTTTCGAGAACACAGCAAGGAAAAATTAAGCGGATTCCTGAATGTGTCTCGGAAGAAAAAACCTTTTCGGGCCGCACATAGGCTCGTGAGAGGAAGGATAAGCGAGTATGGCAAGAGGTGAAGCATTTGTGACCTGTCCCCAGTGCGGTTCCCAGTCGCGCATACCCCTAATGGCACTGCAACGCAACAACTATCACTGTTCCCGATGTGGCAATCGTATCCCGCTGGCTACGGTCAACTTGTCCGGAGACAACGAAAGACATCCACTGCCACCCACCCGACCCAAGAGAGCCTTTCACAGACGCAAGCGCCACTAAGCCTGTGTTCGCTTATTGATGTTTTCTTCTGTCCGCAAAAATCTCACAACACCTCAAGCTCCACACCCAATCCGGGGATGCAAAGCCTGTGCGCGGCATTCAGAGGAATGTCGGATGCATCCAATGTCACACTGACCGGATGGTTGCTTCCATCTCGGATTGCCTGACAATTGGAGGAATTGCCACGGCGCAATCTCCCGTACCAAGCTTGAGTGTTTTATCGCGATAGGTGATGCGGTTGGTAGGGGGCTGGCGCATGACCACGCCTTCTTTTCTCATCCGGAGACTTTCGCGTACGGCGAGAAGACGCACCGCGAGGGATTTCGCGCGCTCCGGAAAAGTCATCGGCCCGAATGCATCGTGATAAAGCGCCATGACCTTGCGGCACTTCTCTGCAGCTTGAGCGTTGGGGGCATATTTTAGAGTAGTGCTCAGCGCGGGCCGGAAGCGCAGGGCATTCCTTTTTATGGAATCCAGGCGCCGTTGCATAAACGCATCCGGACCGGGATGGTTGCCGGGGACATATTGGAGAGTCTTGGGATCCCACGTTAATCCTGCTTTCTCTCTTTCCGCGATCTCGGCCTTTACCTTTAAATAGCCTTTGATGGCGGTCATCGCCATGTTCAGTACCCCCGGCCCGTGAGTGAGATATTTTTTAATAAAAGCGTCTCGCAGGTAGCTGGCGGTTTCCGGCAATGTGAAATGAGGGTGATGGAACCATATCTCATCTTGTCCATGTTTCCGCGGCCACGGTATGCCGGCGATTATTTTCCCTGAGGCCTCGTAATCCTGATAGAGACGCGTTCCAGGAGTGGGACCCAGTTCCATGAATTGAAGTAAGTCGGATTCCAGCCCGATCGCCCAGTCGATATCCTCATGGATGGTTTCTTTATCGTGATGCTCTAAAAATAAGATCGCGGAGGCGAGTACCGTAATCCCGTGATCCTGCAGATCCGCGATCAGGTCGTGGAGATCGATTCCTTTGGTTTTCTCAAACAGATGCACTTTGGACTCAACTCCGATCCAAAGGAAATTGACTCCTAATCTCAGCAGAAAATCGGCGCCCAGCCTGGTAATGGTTTCGGCTGAAGAGAAAGTGCTGAAAGTGTACGCCTTGCCGTGCTTTTCCATTTCTTCGAGCAGCTGCCGGGCGCGATAGGGGTCCTTGCAGAAATTCTCATCCATCAGTCCAAAATCATCGACCCCGATTTTCTCCTCAGATTTGCGACAGGCTGCAAAGATATCCCGTCCGGTGCGCAGGAATGGAGTGTATTGCCGGTCAAATTTGTGGGAGGTGGCGCAAAAGCGACAGGAATTCTGGCAGCCGACGCCGGGAATGATGATGCCGGCTTTTCCCATGATGGGAGCGCCATAGATAAATGAATTGATGGCAGATGGAACAACAGGATGGATAATGGGCTGATCTGCATCTTCCCCAAAATATTTTCGCAACCACGAAACCCCTTCGCCATGGCAGATTTCATCGCAGTCCACCAATGTTCGCAGTTCGGGAATGGCCGTGCCATGGCCTCCAAGAATTATCTTCGTTCGGGAAGAGCGGCTTCTTACATAGGCAGCCATCCGGCCGGCTTTAAGAATATTGGGACCTATGAATGAAATCCCCACATGAGTGTATGTCCCGGAGTCAATCTCTTTGGTAAACTCCTCCCACGATGGGAAATCCAACACGGTCACAGGAACATGGATGTTTTCGCCCATTAAATAGAGGGCGAAACTTGGATTGTTTGATCTCGGAGAATGGATCCCCTGTTCGCGTGTAACCTGGTTGTTGAGAAGCTCCATTGTGCAGAGTGACTCGGTCGTATCGTCCTGGACTCCAAAGGGCTTGAAAACCCCGCTTAGCAGCAATCTGGTCATCGGCAATTTCTCGCTTCGTATTATTCGGATGTCTTGTTTAGCAGGCGAGGAATACAGTGGAGCAAGGAGCAGGATTCCAGGACTGACAAATCAGTCAACAAAGACCCGAAAAAGTAATCGGCACCCCAAGGCAAAGCCATTTAGCCGCGGATGGCTTTGCCTGTCCTAGTGTTTTGATACCGTTGGATGATTTTCGATGATTCCGCATTACCACCGAGGCTCTCGATGCCGACCGCCGCCGCCGCCACGATTGCCGCCACGACCGCCTCCGCCGCCGCTGCCGCTGCGCCGTTCCGGTTTGGCCCGGGCTTCATTGACTGTAAGATTGCGCCCTTCTACGGCATACCCGTTTAGTTCTGTGATGGCTTTTTGGGCTTCTTCATCCGTACTCATTTCTATGAATCCGAATCCCCTGGATCTCCCCGTGGCCAAATCCCGCATGACAGTCACCGACTCGACGCCCCCCTTTTGTTCGAACAGTTGCCTTAATTCTGCTTCTCCCAATGAGAATGCGAGATTTCCAACAAATAGTTTTCGACCCATAACACCGCTCCTTATTCATACCGGAAGAATCACATTTCAGGCCCAATGCCCAATGCCCTCTATCCGGATCAAATGCGATGGATTGTAGCTCGGTGCAGAAATGATTGGGAGGAATCAAGTCAGTCTAGCTTTTAGGTGACTCTCCGCGCCGCACAAAAAGAGGCAGTTTCCACCGGACACGTCACAGAATATCACAGCCATTTCGCCAAATGAACAACTTCTTCCATTCGCCCGTCTCATACTCCAAAATTCAGCCCGCTATTTTGGAATAGTTGATTAACAGTATCGAGCCGCAATCCATCGCGTTTGATACTCAAAGCCACTGAGGCTGAATCATTATGGCATTGATTGCCCAAAAGGATTGCCCTCTATGCGAGTTCACCAGGTCAATCCAAGCGATGTGTCCTTTGGCGTGGGTGTGATTGCGCCCCGCTGGCTATAGGCAATGAATCCATTACTGCTGCGGGTCTAAAGGGCATGTACAAAGGATTGAATCTAAGGTACAAAGGATTGAATCTAAGCGGAGACGATCTGGCGACGATCCCGGTGCGTTTCCAATCTGCGATCGCGCCTGGCTTTCGTTTTAACCCCGATTCCGAAATTGGAGATGACGCAATAAAAAGCGCCGAAGGCCGCGCGCGGTTGATGCCGCAATTACAGGCACCAATCCCTACCCATCTTCCAGAATAATGCAGGCTATTGTGTCAGATTCCTGCTTCGATGCTTTGATGACTTGTGAGTTGGATGCAGCTCGCGGTAATGGGCGATATCAGAGGCTGTTACGGATAAACGAGGGCTTACAGGGAGCTCATCCGTTTCGTTTCTGATATCCGCCAGCAATTTTTGGTAGCAAAGGTCCGGAGCCTCCTGGAACATCAATGCGTACCTTTTGAAAAATTCGGCCTCAATCATCATTACCACTAGTCGGGGATCCTTGTCTTTGTCCTCGATCCGGAAGCCATATTCCAGACATTCCGTTTGAGGGATGACACCGATATACCTGAGATGCGTTGTATTATTCATTGCCATTAAATCATCGCCTTCACAAAGGTGCTTTTGAAAAGCTTAATCGAAGCTCACGGAGAACAGTCGGAGAAAGCTGTCTGGGAGGCTCGATTGACCCTTTTATTATACGCTCTTTTACGCAATCACCCAACCAAGATTAAGTGCTCATAGTACCGCAGGCCGACTGGATGGATTTAACTCCGGGCATCATCCTATGGGTCGCCAAAAGCCTGTATGCCGGGAAATTCAATAAGTTGCGGCAGACAAAGTCCTTGCCCCTCATGCTATAAACTTCGATTCCGAAGTTGAGGTTGAAGTCATGGGAAGGAGACGGCTGATCAACGCGGACGGGCGCTGATTCACTGACCGGGATCGAATGTCAGCGTGCAAAAATCGATGAGGAGCTTCGGATGCTCCTCATCGATTTTGCCAGCGTAAGTCAGCGTAAATCCGCGGTCAAATTCAAATTCGGGCTAACGGCTAATTCCAATTTGGGAATCCGGGATAAATCCAACTTATTTTGATTTTTGTCGGGCGATCCACTTATCGGTACGGGCCTCGAGCAGATCGAGTGGTAGAGTTCCGCCATTCAGCATTTCATCGTGGAAAGTGCGGATGTCGAACCTGGATCCTAACTCTTTTTGCGCCCGTTTGCGGAGTTCTCGAAACTTGAGCTGGCCAAGCTTGTAGCTTAGGGCCTGCGCGGGCCAGGAGATATACCGGTCGGTTTCGGTTTGAGTCGTCGGCTCGTCGACGGCCCCGGACTTGCGGATAAACTCCACGACCTGATCGCGGGTCCACCCTTTGGAATGTATACCTGTGTCGACCACCAGCCGCACGGCACGAAAAAGCTCGGAGGACAGTCGCCCGTAGTCCGAAACAGGGTCCTGATAAAAGCCAACCTCTTTGCCGAGTTGCTCGGCATACAAGGCCCAGCCTTCGATATAGGCATTGAAACCCAGTCCGTGGAGGCGGAACTTTGGCAGGCCTGTGAGTTGTTGCTGCACGGATAGCTGCATGTGGTGACCCGGAACGCCTTCGTGGTAAGCAGTTGCCTCGTCGTCGATCAGGGAGCGCTCCGCGAAGTTAGATGTCGCCACAACGACGCGGCCCGGCCGCTTTCCGTCTGGAGTGCCCGTGACATAGTGCGTTGCCGCCGAAGATTGGAAGGAGGGAATCGCCTCGACAGTGACAGGCGACTTGGGGAGCAGGGTGAAAAGCTCGGGCAGTTTGGTTTCCATCTGTCCTATGTAGTGGCGAAAGTCGTCGAGAATCTGATCCGCGGAAGTTGGAATGTATTTTGGATTAGTTTTCAGCGCCGCGCGAAATGCGGCAAGATCGGCAAAACCTTCCTTTTTTGCGATTACGGTCATCTCAGCCTGGATGCGGTCGATTTCGCGTAAGCCGAGCTGGTGAATCTCGTCCGCTGTCATATGGGTCGTTGTCCGACCGTATATGTCGTTCTGATAGCGTTTCTCGCCGTCGGGCAAAGAGGTAACGGCGAGAGTCGTGCGTCCATGTGGCGCGTAATCCGTGCTAAGGAACGTAGCGAAATTCCTGTAGGCCGGTATGACGTCGGTCTCGATGGCGGCAGTGATTTGCTCCGTGAGTCGCTTCTGCTCCTTTGAAGAAATGCCGGTGGGATATTTCTTAGTCGGGATCAGGAATGGATCAGAATCGATGATGCCCTGGCACTGAACGGGGAGTTTCTCGAGGAGGAACTTCACCGGCATGAGATGGTCCTTAATGCCGGCGCTAAGGACCTCCGTTGTCTGCGCAAGCACGCGGGGGATCTGATGAAGCCGGGCGATGTAGTCTTCGTAGTGCTTCACGGAATCGAAAGGGACCGACAAGGGCAAGTCGGCGAGACTGGTGTGGATGCCGTTCTGCTGGTTGATCGGCATCTCATATTCTTTCAGCTCGAAGTCGGCGATGCGCTGCTGGAGAACGCGGACGAGGAGGTCGTGCGAGAGTTGATCCTGGTCGGCAAATCCCGCGGGCGATATGGCCTGCAGGCGGCGGAGAAAGGCACGATCGAGCTCGTTGCGATGGGCAATTGCAGCAAGTGAATAATCGGCAAGTTTGTCATTGTAGCGGTAGTCGCCAAATGCAGTGGCGCGCTCTGGAAAATTGCTAAGGTCCGACTCATATTGTTCGTCGAAGAGGGCGTTTTGCACGGCGAGTCGGTCAGCAACTGGTTTGAGGTCCTGGGTGAATACAAGACCGGCTACCGCAAGGCAGAAAAAAAGTGTTTGCCAATATCGCATGCGTGCGAGCATAACAAAGGTGGGAAGCCTGTTGCATAAAAAAGTTGGAGCCCAAAGCCTGTTTTTTGATTTGCTCCCAGTCAGCAGAGTTATCGGGATAGCAGGATGACTACGCTTCGTCCCTGAACCTGGATGCTCTGGCCAGAGACCGCCCTCTCATTTCCCGGATCGAAAATATCTTGGGGGGACGGTTGGGCTGTGTCCACAGCCAGGTACCATCGGCGTCCCGTCACGGCAGGAATTTCGAAGTCCAGTCCTTCCGAGTCCATGTTGAGCATGACGTGGATGTCGGCTTCCGTGCCGAAGCCGGCCAAAGTAAGTGCCAGGGCTCGAGCGTTGGGATCATCCCAGCCCGGGCACAAAAGCCGACAGCCATGCCAACTAACATCCGGAAGGCCGCGATCGTTCACCTTGCCGTCGAAAAAGCGGGATCGGTGAACAGCCGGATGGCGTCTGCGGAAGTCGATCATCAGCTTCCAGAACCTGAACAGATCGCAGTGCTTCTCCACCAATCGCCAGTCGCACCAACTTGTCTCGTTATCCTGGCAGTAGGCGTTGTTGTTGCCTTTCTGGGTCCGACGGACCTCATCGCCAGAGAGGATCATGGGCACGCCCTGGGCGAGCAGCAGGATGGCTGCAAAGTTGCGGATTTGGCGGCTGCGGAGGGCCTCGACGGCCGGGTCATCGGATTCCCCTTCCACACCAAAGTTCCAACTCAAGTTGTCGTTGATACCATCCCGGTTGTCTTCTCCGTTAGCCTCGTTGTGTTTGAAGTTGTAGGAGACCAGGTCGTTGAGGGTGAAGCCGTCGTGGCAAGTCACAAAGTTAATGCTGTTGAGGGGCAGATGGCCGCTGGCCTGGTAGATGTCGGCACTCCCCGCGATGCGCGAAGCTACAGCCCCAACCAGCCCCGGGTCGCCCCGCACAAAGCGGCGGATGTCGTCCCGAAAACGGCCATTCCATTCCGCCCAGCGGTAGCCGGGGAAATAGCCGATCTGGTACAGTCCAGCCGCATCCCACGCCTCGGCAATGATCTTGGCATCCAGCAGGGATTCGGACAACTCGATGCTCCACACTACAGGCGGATGGACCAAGGGGACGCCGTCCTCGCCACGCGACAGGATCGATCCTTCATCGAAGCGGAAGCCGTCCACGTGCATTTGCGTGACCCAGAATTCCAGGCACTCCAGGATGAACTTCTGCATAATCGGATGGTTGCAATTTAGCGTGTTGCCGCAACCAGAGTAGTCCATGTAGTACTGCCGGTCCGATGGCACAAGGTGGTAGGCGATCTCGTTACAGAAGCCTTTGAAGCTTATCGTCGGCCCGAGGTGGTTTCCCTCGTTTGTGTGGTTGAAAACCGTGTCGAGGATGACTGCGATCCCAGCGCTGTGAAGGGCCTTCACCATGTCCCGAAACTCGCGGACGTGGGCTCCCTGCTCAGGTGAGATGCAGTAGCTGGATTCCGGAGCGAAGAAGCTAACCGTACTGTAGCCCCAGTAATTGGTGAGCGGGCCGCTGCCATCAGGTTTCATCCGCAACACTTCCTTGCAGTCGAACTCCATCACCGGCAGCAGCTCCACGGCAGTGATTCCCAGCTCCTTCAGGTAGGGGATCTTCTCGACGATCCCGGAAAAGGTGCCTGGATGTTTGACTCCCGACGAGTGATGCCGGGTGAAGCCGCCGACGTGCATCTCGTAGATAACCAGCTCATTCATCGGTTGGTTGAGAAGCCGATCGCCTTCCCAGTCATAGTCCGACGTGTCTACAACTACACTGCGCATCGAGCTGGTCAGGTTGTCGTTCGGGCCGCAGGCATCGGCCCGGTTCCAGAGTGTGTCCGTGTTGCCGCAGGCGTACGGGTCAATAAGGACCTTGTTGCGGTTGTAGCGGAAACCCTGACCGTGAAGGTCCGTGGGGCCGTCGGCCCGGTAGGCATAGTGAGCGCCCGCCCGCAGTCCGCTGACGTACACGTGCCAGAAGAAGAAGGTTTTGTTGACTGCCGGGTCCAGGTTGATGATCTGGATCGGTTCCCGATCGTCGTGCCCATCGAAGAGCAAAAGCTCGACGGAGGTGGCGTTCCGGGAAAAGACTGAGAAGTTGACCCCGTTGATATCTGGGACAGCACCTAACGGGTGTGGGCGGCCAGGGGCGGTCTCGTATCGAGGTGTACTCATAGCTGTTCTTCCCGCCGAAAGGTCATCCAAAGGATAGATCGCGGTGCTAACAACGGCACATCGTTATTTATAAGCATTTCTATTCTGAGGGGCAAGAGGAGATCTGAGAAATCCTGGAGGAATCAGGAAGGAAACAGGAAGAATCGGAGCGAAAAACAGGGCCGGCAGGGATTGGACGAGAGATCGAACGGCATGAGGGCCGCATTTTTTCGGTCCAATCCCTGCCGGCCCTGTTTTTCGGGGCGCACCGCCTGCGATTGCGCCGGCATCTAGACACACCTTAGCCGACAATCGTCCGGCTGTTCATGCGGACATCCTCAGCAGTCTTCGAATTATTGCAAAGAGTTTGAGACTGCGGCCGGAGGCGGCCTC
>JBEKKY010000055.1:0-13575 GCA_050010475.1 Acidobacteriota bacterium
CTTTTTTGCTTATCATGACTCTTGAATGCGGAACCACTGTCTTCCCCGCTTCCCATGCGGGAAAATTCCGGGATATTTCGGGAGTTTTCCCCCCAACCTGGGCTATTCTGCTCCAGCGAGAAAAAACCAAACTACTATCAATTTATGCACACCAGAAGTTTTTGATGCGCATTCGCGTTCATGAGGATGATGGGGGAAAGATGCGCAGCTGGCGACTCCCAGCACTATCTGCGTAATAAGTTTGCGGGGTATGAACCATTCAAGATCCGGGCTCATGGGTCCCAGGCTTTAATTTCCACCGGCCCTGCCTGATTGTTTCCCTCCTCCTCAACCGATGTGCGATTTTGACCAAACGTTTGAGCAATACTGAACTGACGGGTAAATTCCACCCGGATATCTTCATAGGGAAGCCGTTGAACTCCTGGAAACGGCTGGTGGGAAAAACAGCCCAACAGCTGCCAGAGGACGGATTCGTATCCGCTTGCTCGGCTTGCCAGCGCTGAAGCGCGAGCCGTTATGCGTTGTCCACCAACTCTGAGGAGACCAATATGAGCAAAACAGACACAAGCAATTCCTTGACCGCGCCTGGAGCAGCGTCGCCCCACGTCTTACCCCCTCTTCCGTATGCCGAAAACGCATTGGAACCGATCATAACAGCCAAAACGATGGGTTTTCACTATGGCAAACATCACAAGGGCTATGTAGACAATCTAAACAAGTTTATCGTGGGAACAGAATATGTCGACCTGTCATTAGAGAAGATTATTGCCACTGCCGCAGGACGGCCAGAAGGAGCCGCAATCTTCAACAACGCGGCGCAAATTTGGAATCACACATTCTATTGGAAAAGCATGAGTCCGAAGGGGGGAGGCGAACCGCCTGCCGCACTCAAGCAGAAAATCGTGGCATCCTTCGGCAGCGTCGATGCCTGCAAGAAGGAGCTTGCCAGTGCGGCCGTTTCGCAGTTCGGAAGCGGTTGGAGTTGGCTTGTCCTCGATGGCGGTAAGCTCAAGGTGGTAAAGACCGCCAATGCCGATGACCCTTTGACAACGGGCATGAAGCCACTGCTTACCATTGACGTTTGGGAACATGCTTACTACCTGGATTATCAAAATCGTCGAGCCGACTATGTTAATGCCGTGCTCGACAAGCTGATCAACTGGGAATTTGCCCTGCAGAACGCCAGTTAAGGGCGGGCACATTAAGGACAGCAGATCTCGTCGCATAACTGGTCGCTTCTTCTTGAGCGAACCAATTAACGAAAAGGTGAAAATCGTCAACCGGAGGAGTTGCTATGAAAGGTTTTGTACAAAACATCGAGGACGTTGCAGTCAAGAATGAAGAATTCCGCCGGGTGCTTTACACGGCCAGGAACTGTCAGCTCGTTGTCATGGCGTTGAAGCCCAAGGAAGAGATTGGGATGGAAGTGCACAAGCTCGATCAGTTCTTTCGCGTGGAGGAAGGAACGGGCGAGGCCGTTCTCAATGGGATTCACACAGTGATCGGCGCGGGTTTCGCCGTGCTCGTCCCTGCTGGGACAAATCACAACATCGTCAATACCGGCAGTGTTCCATTGAAACTCTATACGCTCTATGCGCCACCGAACCATCGGGACGGCGTTGTCCACCATACCCGCGCCGAAGCAGAGAAGGACAACGAACACTTCGACGGCAAAACGACAGAATTCTGAAAGCAATCGCCGTCGATAAAGGCGGCCAAACGTTCTTGAAAATAGCGAACGTTGGACAAGACGCGGGTATCGTGGATGCTAGCGACCAGGGTGCATTTATTGCTGCGGCAAAGACACGCCAATGGGACCGGGAAAAGTCCGTTCGAACATTGGCATAACCATTTTATCCCGGGAAACCTAACATCCATACCCCTTAAAGGAGATCGTCATGAGCCAATACAAAATCGCCGTTGTCGTCGGAAGCCTTCGCAAGGACTCATTCAACCGCAAGCTGGCAATCGCCATTGCAAAGCTGGCGCCGTCGGAGTTCTCGTTCAAGCAAGTGCAAATCGGCGATTTGCCGCTTTATAACCAGGACGACGACGCGAATCAGGCCGAGTCCGTCAAACGGATGAAGGATGAAATCAAGGCCGCCCAGGGGCTTCTGTTCGTTACGGCCGAATACAACCGTTCGATACCTGGCGTGCTCAAAAACGCAATCGACCATGCTTCTCGTCCTTATGGCCAAAACGCTTGGGAGGGGAAGCCGGCTGGTGTTCTGGGCGCTTCGATAGGTGTCGCGGGCACAGCCATGGCACAACAGCATTTACGGAACGTTCTCGCGTATCTGAACGTTCCGACGCTTGGCCAACCCGAAGCATTCATCCATGTAAAGGATGGATTGTTTGACGAAGCCGGAAATGTCGGTGCAGACAGCAAACAGTTTCTACAAAACTGGATGGAACGCTATGTCGCATGGGTGAAAAAGCACGCTGGCTTGTAAATCAATAGACCCTATGCAGAAAAGGAGTTTTGTTATGGCTGAAGCGATAAAAAACGGCAGGAAAGTGAAAGACTTCAGGCTGAAGGACCAGAATGGCAAGGATTTCCGTCTGGACGATTTCAAAGGGAAACGGGTGCTGCTCTCCTTTCATCCGATGGCGTGGACTCCCGTCTGCGCCCAGCAGATGCAGTCCCTGGAGAAAAGCGAAAAGGCCTTGGACAATCTCAATACCGTGGCCGTGGGCCTGAGCATCGACAGTGTTCCCTGCAAGGCTGCCTGGGCCAGAAGCCTGAAAATCAAAAAGACGAGGCTCCTCTCCGATTTCTGGCCCCACGGGACGTTGGCCAAATCACTGGGGATCCTGCGGGCCGAAGGGTTTTCAGAAAGGGCAAACATCCTTCTGGATGAAGCGGGTAAGGTCATGTTTGTAAAGGTATACCCGATCCGGCAGCTTCCCGATATTGGGGAAATCCTGACAGCCCTGAAGGCATGACAATCACTTATTAACCAACATTGACTCTTAGAGTAAATACAAAATACTACCTATGAACAACAATGTATCGGATCAATTAGTGGAAATATTAGTTGAGGCAGGCATTCAAAGAATCTATGCAGTAACAGGTGATAGTCTCAACCATGTAAATGAAGCTGTTCACCGAAACGGCAAAATCAAATGGATACATGTGCGGCACGAAGAGACAGCTGCATTCGCAGCCGGGGCAGAAGCCCAGCTGAATGGCTTGGCATGCTGTGCAGGCAGCAGTGGTCCCGGACATGTTCATCTTATAAACGGTTTGTACGATGCGCATCGTTCCTCCGCTTCTGTATTAGCTATTGCTTCTACACTTCCTTCCAAAGAATTTGGAACCAATTATTTTCAGGAAACAAACACCATCAAACTTTTTGACGATTGCAGTTGCTATAATCAAGTAGCTACTACCCCTACGCAATTACCACGCATGTTGCAGGCCGCCATTCAGCATGCCGTGCATAAAAAAGGTGTAGCTGTAATTGGATTGCCGGGCGACATTACCAACCTTCCCGCCGCAGAATCTGAAACAACTACCACGCTTTTTCGTAACCGGCCTGTCGTCAGGCCATCGGAAGATGATCTTTTGCAACTGTCCGAATTATTGAACTCGCACAAAAAGGTTACTATTTTTTGCGGACTGGGCGCTGCGGAGGCGCATGACGAAATTATTCAGCTGGCTAAAAAGCTGAAGGCCCCGGTGGCTTATTCGTACAAAGGGAAAATGGCTATTCAGTATGACAATCCTTATGAAGTGGGTCTTACCGGTTTGCTTGGAATTCCATCGGCTTACCATAGCATGCACGAATGTGATTTGCTGGTATTATTGGGAACAGATTTTCCTTATACACCCTTCATGCCAGTTCAAAATAAAATTGTACAAATTGACATTAACCCTGAAAACCTGGGGCGAAGGGCGAAACTCGACAGGGGACTTTGCGGTGACGTGAAAGACACTTTGCAGGCGCTCCTACCTATGATTTCAATGAAGGACGATAGTTCTTTCCTTACTCAGCAATTGGAGTTTTATAAAGAAGTCAAAAAGAAATTATTGATTTATGTTGAGGATCCAGGGAAGCCAAATGCAATTCATCCTGAATTTGTCGCGTCGGTGATTAATGAATTGGCTGACAAAGACGCCATATTCACAGTAGATACCGGAATGTGTTGTGTTTGGGCAGCACGCTACATTGAGGGAACGGGCGGACGAATAATGCTAGGTTCATTCAATCATGGATCTATGGCAAATGCGATGCCCCAAGCTATTGGTGCTGCGCTTGCCCGTCCTGGTCAACAAGTAATTGCATTCTGTGGCGACGGAGGCCTGTCGATGATGTTGGGCGACCTCATGACCATTGTCCAATATAAATTACCCGTGAAGGTCATTGTTTTTAACAACCGCTCGCTGGGAATGGTAAAACTGGAAATGGAGGTAGCTGGGATTCCTGATCTGGAAACGGATATGCTGAACCCGGACTTCACAAAAATAGCCGAAGCAATGGGAATGTTTGGTATTACCATTAATAGCCCAGATGAGGTGAAACCAGGGATAGAGAAGGCATTTCAACAGGATGGCCCCGTATTAATTACGGTGTGGACAGACCCGAATGCTCTTGCCATGCCCCCTAAACTGGAATTTGACCAGATGAAAGGCTATTCTTTATACCTAGGAAAAATGATGTTAAGCGGGCGTATGGATGAGGTATTTAATATGATTTCGTCCAATTATAAGCATTTAGGAGAAGTGCTGTGAGAGCGGTGGCTCCGCCAGTTTGGGCAGTTTCCACAACGAATTAGGTGTAGTCCTGCATGGCTTCTATCATGGCATCCGGAACAGAGCCTTTATTATTGGCGTTAAAAAAAGCTGATTGCATTTCTTAGATCGGCAAATTGATAAATCACGTAGTCGGGCTTAACACCGTTCATTTCCTTTCTACCCTGATTGTTTGTCTCGATTCTTCCGGGGCTATCCATCCGAGTGCTCTGCGTCTCTTGTCAGCCCGGTATCGAGTGACCACGCTCCTGGCCCCACAATGAGGAGTAATATGCAGCCCAAGAGCATTGCATAATCGACCCGGGCCTCGTGTTCCATGGCCCAAAAACCACTTTTCTGTAGAATGGGAATTTTGGTTGTTGTTATCGCAACCAGCATGTTTAAGATGAGCGGAATAGCTGCCAGTCGGGTAAGAAAGCCCGCGAGGAGAAGCACTCCTCCGGCAATCTCCACCACCCCCGCAAAGGGAGCCATGATTTCAGGGGATGGGATGCCTATCTTGGCAAAGCGGCCAATACCCAGGTCCCCCGGAAAGAGGAACTTCTGTACGCCTTCTTTTCGCCGAATGGCTCGACACTCATATTCTCGAACAAGTCGGCCACTTACAGTTTGTTTTCACCATCCCCAAGCTTCTGCGGCCTATTTTCAAATACCACCCCAAAGACCTCGGCTTGCTCTGTAAGCAGCCTGGCAGTCTCTCAAGGAGATGTTCCAGGAAACCGCGTTCGACGCATGCCGGTTCGCGATCGACACGATCAAAAAAACCGTTCCGATCTGGAAAAAGGAATTTTACCAAGACGGCGAGGTCTGGATCGAAGGGGAATTACGAATTACGAATTACGAATTACGAATTGACTGCAAACCCCCGGTTATTCCCCAATTCGTAATTCGTCATTCGTAATTCGTAATTACAGTTCATGGCGGTGTTCGAGGGCTTTGGACATCGTCATTTCATCCGCAAACTCCAGATCGCTGCCCACCGGCACGCCCAGCGCGATGCGGCTTACCTTGACGCCAATCGGTTTCAGAAGCTTGGCAAGATAGATTGCCGTCGCCTCCCCTTCAACATTCGGGTTGGTCGCCACAATAATCTCACGCACATTCCCTTCCCTTAACCGCTCCAGAAGGTTCTTGAGCATGAGGTCTTCGGGACCGACTCCATTGATCGGCGAAAGGACTCCATGCAAAACATGGTACTGCCCATGATATTCCCTGGTTTTTTCAATTGCGAGAATGTCGTTGGGCTCTTCAACCACACAGATCGTTTCGCCCGATCGGGCAGTGTTATTGCAGTAGTAGCAGGGATCCCGATCCGAGAAATTATTGCATCGGGAACAGTACAGAATCTTTTCCTTGACCTCTAAAATAGCCCGGCTCAGCCGTTCCGCATCTTCCCTGGAGCGGCGCAGGACGCTGTATGCTAATCGCTGAGCGCTCTTCGAACCTATTCCCGGAAGTTTCCGGAATTCGTCGATCAGTTTCTCGATTGGCTCCGCGTAGTCGCTCATGAATCTATTTTTTCGGCCTTGACCGGACCGGGGAAAACATCAAGGAAAGATTTTACGACCGGTTCTCGTTTCGCTTTCTCCAGAAGTTCATCTTCCGAAAATGGATTTTCCTTCAGCGCTTGGTTTGGGGCGGTTTTCGGCGCCTGTTGACTGAGGGTCACCGAAACTTTGGTCCCCGCTATTTTCGACGCAGCTTGCGCGATGATGGAAATATTCTCTTTGATCTGTCGGCGGACAAACTCACCGGTGTTTCCCGGATCGAGTATCACTTCCTCACCCTGGAGCCGGGCTCCGGCGAGACTCTGGAGACAGGATTCGAGCGACTCCCTCCCAATAGCGCCTGCAATTTTGAGCAGAAACTCCCGCGAGTCCTGAGGCGCGGAGGCTTTGCTCTCTCCGGAAGGAGAAGGAAAGTCCGACTGGTCGCGTCCGGTCGACGGATTCGATTGCGGCTTGGGTATAAGTGGATTTGGAGATTTGGGAATCTGGCGCGGTGTCTGAAAATCCCGGACAGGAGTATTGGATTGCTTGTCAGGCAGGTTTCCCTTCCCAGCGTTTGCCGACAACTCGGCAATAAGGTCCTCGAGCGGCCGCAAGCGTGCAAGGTGCGCAAGCTCAATCAGTCCCATTTCCAGCTGAAACCGGACCTGGGTCGCGTATTTCATTCCCGTCTCGATTTTTTGGAACCCGTCAAACAGCCTCAGCAGGTCCTCGCGCGAGAAAAGTTCCGCCTGTTCCCGAAGGTCGGGGAGAAGACTTCCCGGAATACCCAAAAGCGCGGGATCTGCAATTCCGGCCTTCAAAACCATAAGATTACGGAATTGGCCCAAAAGCCGCCTGCAGAAGTTGGTCAAGTCTTGTCCGGCCTCCACGAGATCGCCAACAATCTTCAGAATAGCCGGCAAATCGTTTGCGGCAATTGCGTGCACTGTTTGACTCAGAACTCTGGGCGCCACCAATCCGAGCAGCGTCGTCACGTCTTCATCCCGCGCTTCGTTGCCGCTGAAAGCAATGACCTGGTCGAGAGCGGACATGGCATCCCGCATGCTTCCGCCGCTGGAGAAAACCACCTGCTCAAGAGCGCTGTTGCTGATCTGAATGCCTTCGGCTTCTGCAATTTCGCGCAGACGCGCCAGAATCAGCGGGTATTGAATCAGTTTGAAACTGTATTGCTGGCAGCGCGACAGGATCGTTGCGGGAATTTTGTGATACTCCGTCGTCGCGAGGATAAAGACGACGTGCGGCGGCGGCTCCTCCAATGTTTTCAACAAAGCATTGAAGGCTTCAGGCGTGAGCATGTGCACTTCATCAATAATAAAAATTTTGTGCTTGTCGCGAGCCGGATTATACCTGGCCTTCTCCTTCAATTCCCGAATCTCATCGATACCGCGGTTGGAAGCCGCGTCGATTTCGAGAACATCCATACAATTACCGGCCGCGATTTCCGTGCAGGCGACACAGCTGCTGCACGGTTCGCCCGCGTTGCCGCCGTAGCAGTTTAATGCCTTGGCCAGAATTCGTGCCGTTGTCGTCTTTCCGCTTCCGCGGGGTCCCGAGAAAAGGAATGCGTGCGCAACGCGGCCGCTTTGCAATGCATTGAGCAGAGTGCGGGAGACGTACTCCTGTCCTACGAGTTCATGAAAATTTCGGGGACGCCATTTGCGAGCAAGAACTTGATATTGCATAAAAAGATGGGTCGAGCCTCGGGGAACCTGTTGCACATATAGTTGACCTCTTAATGCTGCTTCCTTCCGGACCTGACATGGTTCGAGGGTTATATTGCACAGGGCCCGAGGCCCGTCACGGCTCATTGAGCCGGAGTGTTTATGTTACGGCAGTCGGCAGCCGACAGTCAACATCTGCCAATCTTAGGTCTTCTTGGGTTCGAACAGCTGGCATTCGATCCCGGAACTTTCGTAAACGACTACCGCCGGGTTGCGATGCGTTTTAAATCCGTGCGCCCGGCACCCATAGGGCAGATGAACATCCCAGGTCACCAGGTAATACCGGCATTTGATGCAAGCGATCCGCCTCTTTTCGCTTTCCGATTCTTGCATAGCACTTTGCTCCCGAACCGACTGCCGACTGGCCACTGCCTACTGCCGACTTATCACGAATCCAATCGCGAAGCCAAAATATTCTGTAACCGCTTGGCATCGCGTCTTAAATGGACCGTTTTGCCGCTTCGGACATACACGAGGCCAGGCTTTGCTCCCTTGGGCTTCTTCACATCCTTTATGTGAGCCATATGAACTTCCGCACTGCCGGCGCTTTTCATTTTCGAAAAATGCACGGCTAACTCACAGGCATCCAAAAGTGACCTGGGAGGCGGGTCCGGCCGGCCTTCAGTGCGCAAGACGACGTGGCTGCCCGGATATCCCTCCAGATGAAAAAACAGATCATTGCCGCGTGCCAGACGTGTCGTGAGGTAATCGTTCCCCTCATCGCTTCGCCCAACCCAGATTTCCAGCCCATCTTGAGTCCTATATCGTTTGGGAAGGAGGCGGGCCGGGATTTCCTTCTTCTGAGCCGGCTTGACCGGCGATGGGCCGGATTTCCGTTTGCGAGGCTGCCGTTGGATCAGTCGCAGAATCTTCGGCTGTAATGCCAGGTTTTCCAGTTTCTGAATTTCGAACTCCTCGCCATGGAACGCCCCCTCCAGCTGCCGCATCATTGAATCAATTTCCGCCCGCGAAGATTCAAGCTCCGCCAGCTGCTGCTCTATCATCTTTACGCCCCTTGACTCCTTCTGATAACGGACAAAATAGGATTCGAGGTTGTCAACCGGCGAGAGCCTCGGATCCAGCGGAATCTCAAAAACTTCTCCTGTCTGATAATCCGTTACTCTTGTCATCTCATCGCCTGGCCGGATGGTGTGCAGCACGTTTTTAAGCAATTCCCCTGAGTGTCTGTGCCGCTCCGCCTGTCTGGCTTGTCCAAGGTCTTCCTGCAGGTTTATCGCTTTACGGTCCAGAAATGCCCTTTCCTTCTTAAGAGCCTGTTCAATTCTACGCGCCAGCAGCTCCGCCTTATTCCTTCGCTCCTCCCGATTATAGAACTCTCCGATCGCGTCGAGGTGTTCTTCGTCGGACAGGTCTTCCCAACGATCGATCCCTTCCGTGGGTGCGAAACCACGTGGATCGGTCCAGGGTTCCCCTATTTTTAGCTCATGCCGGGTCTCGTCCAGCGGGCGCATCGAATGGAGAATTTTACCTTCAGCATCCAGTAAATAGAGATTGCTGCGCGCGCCGAGAATGGAAAGAATTAAGGAGAAGCTCTCCGAACCCTTCTTCAGGCGCAAACCGATTTGCCGGTTCTCTTTTGAAATTTCGATTCCCGACAAAGAGGCTCCCGGAAGATGGGCCCGGGTATATTCGAAAAAGGAACCGGGAGAATCTGTCGGTTCCGCCGCGCTGGTCAGGCATATTCGTGCATATTCCGGTCTGCTCGAAATCAGAACATGCGATTTGCCCGTCGGCTTTTCAAAAACCAATACCAGATCCAGCTCGCCAGGCTGCACTACCCGCCGGAGCGTCGCGCCTGCAAACCGTTCCTGGATAATTCGGGCTGCCCGCCGGAGCTCGCGCAAGCTCAGCATGATTCCTCCCCTTGTCAGTTTGGGGACGTCTCCCTATTTCGCCTGTTTCACAGGCGAAATAGGGAGACGTCCCCAAAGATAGCATACTCGATAACGTCGGACTATAATGCACTCCTTTGAAGTGAGTTGCCAGGATGCTTCCAGGACGGAGAAAATGGAAATTAGGCATCAGTGCTGCGATTCTTCTGGCCTGCGTTCTGTGCTGGAAGCCAATAAACCGTTCAATCTTTTCCATCCGCTTTGCATGGTCCCTGCAAAAACTGGCATCCGGCGCAAGCGGGAAAGATCTCGAGATTAGAGAGACCAGGATTAACCGCACGTTCGGCGGTCGGGAATATGAAGCACTGGTCTATCGTCCCGCAAATTCGGCGCCCACCAGGGCCGTCATCCTTGTGGCCGGACTGAGTGAGCTCGGGTGTCACCATCCAAGCCTTGTTGCATTGTCACGTTCATTGGCAGACCAGGGATTGATGGTTATCACTCCCGACGTCCGGGAATTCCGGGAGTTTCAAATCACAGCGGAACCGATCGATCAGATTTTATTCTGGTACAGGCAAGCACCTGGCCTGGAGGGAGGAGAAAAAATTCAAAAAACCGGGCTCGCCGGAATTTCCTTCTCGGGAACACTTGCCCTAATCGCTGCCGCGAGGCCGGAGGTCCAGAACAAAGTCGGATTCGTAGTCGCCGTCGGACCGTATTGCAGCCTGATTCGCTGCACGAAGGATTGGTTTGCCGCCGCGCCGAATTCCTCAGAAACCAAGGGCTATCCGACCAGGTTTTATGCCAAATGGATTGTGATGCTTTCGGCTTTAAATATGGTTGCCGAGTCAAAGGATCGCCTTTTTCTGCACAACGTGCTCGACAGCCTTTTGCTTGAAAAGAAGGTCCCGCCCGCCGATCCCGGTTTGACAGCTGAGGGAGCGCGTTGGTATGCGCTGGCAACAATGCCGGAGACACAGTCGGACCCGGAACTTACAAAGAGAATTGAGGACCACTTGATCTCGAACATTTACCCTCAGATCGATCCTGAGGCGGTGCTGAGCAAAATCTCATGCCCTGTATTCCTCATTCACGGAGCCCACGACGATCTGATTCCTACGGCAGAGAGCGTCGAGCTGCACCAGAAAATTCAAGATTCTCATCTGCTTATTCTGCCGTTTTTGACCCACACGCATCCGACCGGTGTTCGACTGTCCTTCACGCAGAAATTCGAAGCTGCCGTGCAAACCCTGTCATTCTGCTATCACTTTTCGCGGGTAATACTGTAGGAACACAACGGATTCCACCAATTTTAATTCGTGAAATCCGTGATAACAAAAGTTCAGCTTCTTGCTTTTTCAGCAAGCTTTTATTTGCGCATGTATCTTTCAAGAGGCGGTCTCAAAAAATTGATAAAACATGTGCGGACGGGTCTCCAGGCCCGTCCGGGTCTTCAGTCCCATGATCGCTCGGGCGGGACGGCTCTGGAGAGCCGTCCCCACATGTTCAATGTGCCGTGGAATCCGTGGCGTTTTTCCATAGGAAAATGAAGCAGTCTCCATTAAAATTACCACCCCTTGAGGCATACAGGCGGGCGATAAAAATGGCGGAACTTTTTGCGGTGGTGATGGCGGGAGGAAGAGGGGAAAGATTCTGGCCGTTAAGCGCGAACCATCTTCCAAAACCGTTCATCCGGCTCTTGGGATCCAGTTCTCTGATCCAGGATACTGTTTCACGAATTGAACCGATCGTCCCTCTTGAAAGAGTATTGATTTCGATCGGCGCCGCGCATGTCGATACTGCGCGGCGGCAGCTTCCTCAAATTCCTGCTGAAAACTTCATCGTGGAGCCCGTCGGGCGAGACACATCGGCATGCATCGGATTTTGCGCGCTTCACATCGAGCGGCGAGACCCGGAAGCAGTCATGCTTGCCCTTCCCGCGGACCATTTTATAAGCGATCCCTCTGCTTATCAAAAAACTGTACGAAGCGGGATCGAGAACCTTGAAGGAGCCGCCGGTGTCGTTTTCGGAATACCGCCCACCCGCCCGGAGACGGGGTATGGATACGTCCTGGCCGAAAAACCGGCAGTTCGCTCGGACGCATGGCCTGTGGTTCGTTTCGTAGAAAAACCCGATGCTGCCGCCGCGTCGCAATTTGTTGCTTCCGGGAATTATTTCTGGAACAGCGGAATGTTCCTCTGGAAAATCAGGACCTTGCTCAACCTTTTCCAAAAACACATGCCCGAGACCTATACGAAGCTGTGCGAAATACGGCTTCTTTTGGGAAAGGATGGATCCGATTCCGAGATCGGCAGGATTTTCTCTTCCATCCCCCGAATCTCGATTGATTTTGGAATAATGGAAAAAACCTCCGGGTTGCGGCTGGTTCCCGCACAATTCATCTGGGACGACATCGGGAACTGGGCTTCTTTGGAAAGAGCGCTTCCTCCCGATTCCATGGGCAACATCGCACAAGGAACTCACGTCTTGCTTGATTCGAGCGGCTGCATCATCTATTCCCAGGATGATATGGTGGCAACCTTCGGAGTATCAAATTTGATTGTTGTCCAAGCCTACGGCAAGGTGCTTGTCTGCTCCAAAGACAAGGCCGCAGACCTGAAGCGATTGGTTACAGCATTAGGCCCCCAAGAGGGGTAATTGGAGAATTGGTAATGAGTGCAAAGGCAAAGAAAGTTGTACTGGCTTACAGCGGAGGTTTGGATACTTCCATCATCATTCCCTGGTTGAAAGATAATTATGGTGCGGAAGTGATAGCCTTTGCGGCCGACATCGGGCAAGGGAGCGAACTGAAGGGATTGGAAGAGAAGGCAATAAGGACCGGGGCTTCCAAATGCATCATTGAGGACCTCCGCGAAGAATTTATCTGCGAGTTCGTTTTCCCCACATTGAGAGCGGGAGCGATTTATGAAAGGAAATACCTGCTGGGGACTTCCTTTGCCCGGCCGCTGATCGCAAGAAGACAGGTGGAAATCGCCGAGCAGGAAGGCGCGGATGCGGTTTCCCATGGCTGCACCGGCAAGGGGAATGATCAGGTACGATTCGAGCTGACCTATAAGTCGCTCAATCCGAAATTGCGCATCATCGCGCCCTGGCGTGAATGGGACCTCAAATCCCGCGAGGATGAAATCGACTACGCGCAGGACCGGAAGGTTCCGATCACGGCGACCAAGGAGAAGATTTACAGCGAAGACAGGAATCTGTGGCATTTGAGTCACGAGGGCGGGATTCTGGAAAATCCATGGGCAGAGCCCGAAGAAAGCATGTACGTTCTGACAGTTTCGCCCGAAAAAGCTCCGGACAAGCCACAATACGTCGAGATCGATTTCGAAAATGGAAACCCGACCGCGGTCGACGGCCGCAAGCTGGGCCCGGTGGAGATCGTCGAAACCCTCAACCGCATCGGAGGAGCTCATGGCGTCGGCCGTGTCGATCTTGTGGAAAACCGGCTTGTGGGCATGAAATCACGTGGAGTTTATGAAACTCCGGGCGGAACACTGCTCCTGATTGCACACCGCGAATTGGAAAGCCTCACGTTGGATAAGGCCACGTTGCACTATAAGGACATCCTTGCGGGAAAATACGCTGAACTCGTTTACAACGGCCAATGGTTTACTCCACTGCGGTACGCAATGGATGCGTTTATCGACACAATCCAGAATCGCGTCACCGGAACCGCGCGGTTGAAACTGTATAAAGGAAATGTGATCACGGC
>JBEKKY010000056.1:0-13544 GCA_050010475.1 Acidobacteriota bacterium
CTTTCAAAGGATAGGGCAGAACGCAGAAGCCCACTCGAAAATCAGCGCGGAAGACCGAGAAGCTTTCTGCGAATCCTTTCAATCTGCGCTGGACAGCTACACCTACCTCGAAGACTAATCAAAGGAAGAATCGATATCGATATCGGTATCGTGATCGTGATCGGCTTTTGATACGTGCTTATTACCTGAGATTCTATCCCAGGTTGGGGCAATGCAGCTCCGGAATTCTGCCTTACGGGACGAACAGAATTTCCGGAACGAACAAGATCTTCCAAACCAATGACAGAAGCTCGCGCTGGAAGGCGGACGCTCGCCCGCCAGCCTGATTCTTTCCCGGAAAATAAATGATAGAGTAATCGCTGCCGTGGAAAATCGCCGGACCAACCCCGGGCCATCTTAAAGCCACTGCAATTTAATGTTGTTGGCCTCCAGGGTACGGGCGGTAGCGCGGGAAACATTTGCGATTGCTTCCGCAAGATCGGCGCGGGCGCGCACCTCTCCGCTCCGGGCCGCTATCAAGCTGGTTTGACGTTGCAGCACCAGGAACATGGTCGAGGTCCCTTCATGAAATTGGCGCTGCTCACTCTCATACTGTTCCGATGCGGCGCTGGCGGCAATCCGGGCCGCATCATACCGGGTGCGCGACGAATTCAGCTGTTCCAGGGCATTGCGCACATCCGCTTCCACATACATTTCCATTTCTTTCTTGGCCAGCTGCAACCTTTTGCCCTCCAAAAGAGAAATTGTTGCATTCTCCTTGGCCGTGCGGTTCGAGAACGGCAGCGATATCTGTATTCCCGCCTTCGCCGTTGGGAAATCCCTGGCCCACATGTTGCTCAGCGCTTGACCATTGGACCCGATAAGCGTCTCCGGCACGTTGCCGACCGGGAAGTTTCCGAATTGAACAGCCGTCTGTGGTGTGCCGGCCAGGCCGGATGCGGTAACCGTCGCAACCATGTCCACCTGAGGCTTCGTCTGGTCCTTGTAGTACCGTGTATCAATCTTGTTGATCGCCAGGTTAATGATGCTTTCAGTAAGTTCCGGCCGGCATGACATCGCCTGTTCCAACGCGGCCTGGAGGGAAGGCGCCGAAAATTCCAGAGTTAAATCCGTTTCCGGAACGAGGGCCTTATTCCACAGATCATTATCCGTATCGCTCGTCATCATCTGTTTCAAATTGTTTTCAGCTATGGTCAGCGTCTGCCGTGCTGTGGCCTGGGTTTGCCGGTACGTAGCCACCTGCGTCTCTGCGGCGACCACTTCAATGGGCGCCAGCAATCCCTGCTCCGCCTGCCGGCGATTGCTGCTGTACTGCTCCATCGCGAGATGAACGGCTTCGTTTTGCACATCGAGGTTCTGCCAGGCGTACACCAGTTCCCAGTAATATTGGATTGCCTGGGTCACTCTCTCGATTGCCTTTTGACGCAATCTTTCGACGCTCAGCGAGTGGTTTTTGCGTGCCACCAGCAAGGAATGGCGTCCCGTGTCAATGCGCAAATCACGCCACAGCGGCTGAGTAAAGGTCAGACTCAACGATGTGGGGTATTGCGGATTCAGGGTGGTAAAACTGCTGTCGTTTGTCTGTTTGGAATCGCTGAACTTCAGGCTGTAGGAGGTTCCCAGCCAGGGCGAATATCCGCTGATCGTGGGAGTGAAGTTGAACTCGGTCGACGTCAGCTTGCCGCTGCTCGATCCTCCAATGATCGAAGCCATCGGAGTCACGCTGTGGGATTTCGAAGTATCGATCGCCAAAACGGGGCTGAAATATCCTTCGGCGCCGTTTGCGCTATGTGCAGCCTGCCGGAGGGAAATGCGCGAGATCTCGAGTTCGGGATCGCTGGCCAGAACCCGTTCGATGACATTGTTGAGAGTGATTCTTGCTTCACCATCGATTCCCGTCCTGGGCGCGAGCGGCATTTCCTCCAGCGGCTGCGTTTTGAACTGCTGTCCCGGCGTTTGAGCAAAGGAGACTGAGACTGCAATAACCACGATCAGAGCCGCGGCTACAGCTTTCGCCGCCTGCTTGGCTTTCCGTTCGGAGAAACTGAAGGATCGCAGCCAGGCTCCCAGATCCTCCCAGAGAGAATAGAAGACGGGGACGGCAAGGAGTGTGAGCGCCAGACAGAGTGTCTGTCCGCCGGCCACCATCCACCCTATCGAGTGATTCGTAGTTGCGCCGGCGCCCCGTGAGATCAAAAGCGGAATCATGCCGCACACCAGAGCCATTGTTGTCATCAGGATTGGCCGCAACCGGTCCCGGTTTGCCCGGATGATTGCTTCATAGCGGCCCATGCCGGTTGCGCGCAAACCATTCGTGTGATCGATCTGCAGAATTGCGTTCTTCTTCACAATGCCGAAAAGCAACAGCAATCCCAGCCCTGACATGATCGAAATCTCCTGGCCCGTGAGGAGCATGGCCAGGAGCCCGAAAGGCACGGCAAGGGGAAGCGTAATCAAAATTGTAATCGGGTGGATGAAAGATTCAAATTGGGCGGCCAGCGCTATATACATAAAGATAAACGCCAGCGCAAATGCGATCGCGAAGTTCACGCCTGCCTTATTCATTTCATTGGTCATGCCTGTAGCCCCACCCTTGTAATCCGGACCCATGTCCAATTCAGCGATAAAGCGCTCGATGCTCCTCACGGCTGTTGATGTGGTTCCTCCGGGCAGAAGGTTGCCTGTAATCTGGACAATACGCTGCCGGTTGAGCCGCATTATGGAAGAGGGACCGGAACTTGCGCGGCTGCGCACTACTTCGTTCAGCCCGACAGAACCGTTTTTGGTGGAGACTACAGTCATTTTTTCGAGGCCTTCCACGGAGCCTCGGAATTGGTCCTCTGCTCGCACGACTACATCGTACTGATCGCTGCCGGTATTGAAGGTACTGGCTGTTTGCCCGGCAATCAGCGTATTGAGCGCCTGCTGGACATTCATTACCGAGACGCCAAGATCGGCAGCACGTTCCCGATCGATATCCAGCTGTACCTCCGGCTTGCCGGAACGGAGTGAACTGTCAACGTCCCCAAGCCCGGGGACTTTTCTGGCTTTGGCTACAAGTTTGTCCGAGTATTCTGCGAGCTTCTTGATGTCTGGTCCTTGCAGATAATATTGAATGTCCGACGTTCCACCACCGCCAATACCGCTTGCGGCAACTGCCGACAGGAAGATGTTTGACGGGTGATCCTTCAGCATATCCCGCACTTTTGTTGCCATTTGATCAGAGGACAGCTTGCGTTTCCCGATTTCAACCAGTTTGACAAAAATTGAGGATTCATTGACCGCACCGAGGTTGTCTCCACCCACCGTGTTCAGTGTATTCGTGACCCCGTCCAGTTCACGAATCCTGCGGGCGATTGCTTCGGAATACTTTGTAGTTTCAGCCAGCGAGCTTCCCTCCGGGAGTCGTATGTTTACGTTGAATTGCGACTGGTCATCCTTGGGAATCATGTTCTTGCCGATTATCATGAATAAAGGCACAATGCTGAGGATTACCACGATGCAGCTCATCACGACGGTCTTTCGGTGCCCCATGGACCACACCAGGGCTTTCGTATAGGTAGTATCGAGAAAGCGGAAAAATTTGGCGTCCTTGGATTTGTGCCCTGCATTCTCTGCCGGCGGATGGACAAAACGCGAGCACAGCATCGGGGTCAAGGTGAATGACACAAGCATCGAAACCACCACAGCCCCGGCGCAAGTGAATCCAAAAGCGCTCATAAAACGCCCGGTCATGCCGCCCATAAATCCAACCGGAACAAAAACGGCCAACAGCGATATAGTCGTAGCCAGCACCGCAAGTCCAATCTCCTTGGTGCCTTGTTCGGCCGCCTCGAATGATCCCATCCCCTTCTCTTCCATATATCGGTATATATTCTCGAGCACAATGATGGCGTCATCGACCACGACGCCCACCATCAGGGTAAGGGCAAGCATGGTGATTTGGTTCATTGTGTATTTGAAGATTGCCATAATCGAGAAGGCGGAAATAATTGATATCGGAATTGCGATGGCGGCAATCAGGGTCGTGCGCCAGTTGGCCAGGAAGAAAAACAACACGATCGCGGCGAGCAAACTTCCCTCGAAAAGGTGGTCCCGGATGTTATTGATCGCTGCTTTTACAAAAATCGATTGATCGCTGATGGCCTGTACCCGAACGTCTTTGGGCAAACCTTCTTGGATTTGAGCCAGGCGTTCCTTGACCGCTTCCGCAACTTCCACGGTATTTGTGCCCGATTGTTTGTACACTGCAAGCTGCACGGCCGGATCACCATCCAACCGCACCGCCGACGTCGGCTCTTCAGTGGTGTCTTGGGCGGACCCAATATCGCTTACCTTGACGGTGTATCCGTTTCTGTTGGCAATGGCAACATTATTGAAATCAGCAGGATCTGTGATCTTGCCCGAGGTGCGGATCGTGAAATCCTTCACTCCGGATTTCAGGCTCCCGCCCGGCATTTCCATGTTCTGGGTTTGCAGAGCGGTGAAAACATCCGTAACCGTAAGATTGTAGGCGCGCAGCCGTTCCGGATTCACAATGATGTGGATTTCACGAGTAGCGCCTCCCTGGATTTTGACCTGGCCCACACCGGAGCAGTTTTCAAGCTTCTGCTTAATCAGCTTGTCGGCGATCATCGTTACGTCGCGGGTGGAACGAGGCGCCGATATGGCGATTTGCAGAACAGACTGTGCGTCCGGATCCATCTTCGTGATAACCGGGACTTTGGCGCTTGACGGCAGATCATTGACGACCTGGTTGATTTTGTTCTGCACTTCCTGGGCGGCCACATTGCCGTCCTTCGACAGATCGAATTCGATTCGAATTTGAGATATTCCTTCCGATGAAGTGGAGGAGAGTTCATTCAAACCGCTGATGCTGTTCACGGCATCTTCGATCTTTTTGGTGATCTCGGTCTCTACTTCTTCGGGCGATGCACCGGGATTGGCAACGGTGACCATAACAAACGGAGCATCGATTTTGGGCATTCGGTCCACGCCGAGCGAGGAATAGGTAAAGATGCCGGCAACGACCAATGCCAATATCAACATCGTCGCGAAAACCGGACGTTTAATACAGAGCTTCGCTAATCCATGCATGATGAGAAACCTTTTCCGTTATTAATGAGTTTGAATGGGTGCGCCATCGTATAAATTGCCCTGATTATCAATGATGACCGTCTCGTTCCCCGTAAGTCCGCTCAGGATACGGACCTCATTGCTGTCGGTGTCCCCCTTAAGCACAACATTCAGGTGAGCCATGCCATTGGCTACACTATAAACATGGTTTGCATCCGTCGTTGCGTCGTAGAACACAGCTTTCGCAGACACGAAAACCGCTTGTTCGGTGCCCGGCAGCATCAGCTTCGCATTGGCGAACATGCCCGGACGGAGTTCCGCTTTGGCATTCTCGAACCGGGCTTCGACCATAAATGCGCGCGAGTTTGAATCCACGAAAGGCACGACTGCATTCACCTTGCCCGTGAAGTCACGGTTTGGATATGCCGCCACGCGAGCTGTCACTGCCATTCCCGATTTCACTTCCGCGGCTCGCTGTTCGGGGACTTTCAACTGAAGCCGTACTGTGGAAATGCGCACGAGGGTGGCTACCTTGTTATTCGTTCCGACCCATTGTCCGGCAGACACCGGCCGGTCCGTTATATAACCGTCGAACGGAGCCCGAATCGTTGTGTCCGCCAGATTTTTTTCAGCCTGCGCCGATTGAGATTCGGCAGCCGCCAACGAAGCCTGGGCAGCTTCGATTGCACGATAATTCTGGCGAGCGTTGTTTACCTGCGCCTCATATTGTTTCCGGGCGGAGTTGGCGGCGGATTCGGCTGTCTGCTGCTGTGTTTTGAACTTTTCGTAGTTGCTTTGTGAAACGTCGCCGCTCTTAACGAGATTGGCATATCTTTGGGCATCTGCGGCCGCAAGTTTGGCTGATGCCTGCGCGGACTCATAGGCAGCCAGTGAGGATGCCACCTCAGGGACCAGATCGGGATTGAAGCTGCCGTCCCCGCTCCACCCCACTCTGGATTGTGCCTGGCTCAACATGAACTTAGCCTGCTCGCGCCCCGCCCGCGCCTGGTCGAGTTTCAATTGCGCGTCGCGCTGTTCCAGGACACAGATTGGCTGCCCCTTCCTGACGTAATCTCCCACTTCCACGGGCGTCGAGGCCACTCTTCCGCCGATCGCAGGAGCAAGATCGGAAGACTCCTCCGCAATGAATGCACCCGTTGCCTGCAACGAAATCGGAACGTTCCTGGCGGCCGCCCTGGCCGTAGCGAAAACAATTTTTTCATTCGAGACGTTTTCCTTCTTGGCGAGCCCCCTTGGTGGTGGAGCGCATACAGACAGGAACAGGACAACAACACAGGATACGGGTAAGATAAATCGGGACATTTCTATTTTGCCTTTCTGTTTCTTTGCTTCTGCTCTTTGCTGTTTTTCTTCCGGGAAGACGGGCTCGCCAGTACGCCGCACAGCAATATCCGGGTAAACAACTGCGCCATCTCTTCATCGGGTATATTCGGCGTTGGGGCACGAAAAATCTGAGTAATCAGCCCGTACTGGTGGGCAACCGCCCCAATGCTGACCAGTATTGCGTGAGGGTTGCAGTCGATAAGGGCTCCTTCGCGCTGCCTGCGGGTCACATAGGCCATGAGCCGCTTAAAAATCGGGGTAAATTGTTTTTGCAGACGTGTCGTTCCCTGCTTGTGCCCTTCCAAAGCGGCAAACAGGATGACGCGCTCGATCTCGGGATCACAGCGATAGGAGTGGAGGATTCGGGTCATAAATGACCGGAATACCGCCTCATCATCATTATGTTCCATCAATCCGCCGATTAACTTAACCCACGCCGCTTCCTCGTTGGCATCCAGGTGAAGGTCCAGCACGGCGCTGTAGAGAGCCTCTTTGGAAGGGAAATGTTGAAAAATTACAGCTTCAGCCACACCAGCGGCAGCGGCGATTTCCTTGGTTGTGGTCCCTTTGAATCCCCGGAGCGAAAATGCACTCATTGCGACTTCCAGCAACTGACGCTGCCGGTCGGCGCCGGACATACGGTTATGGGTTGCGCGTTCTCTTGTCATAATGGATGCGCATTTTAAGTAAGTACTCACTCACATGTCAAGATCCTAAGTTGATTCCTTCTTAGACTCGCTGTCTAAACCCCTATTCTTTTTCTTTCGCTAAGAGTGTCGGCAACCTTGTTGAGAGAAAGCTCTTGCAGGGTTTTCTTTGTAGGCCAGCCGGTTGAAACGTCCCATCCTTCGTGCTTGTAGAAATTCGTCTTGAACAGCTCAACTCCCGATTCGTCAAGATACATGTCCATCAGCGGCTGCCAGCTCCATTTCCCATCTTTGTATACAGGCTCGCCGCCGCTCGGCGCGATAAACGCAGCTCCCGGCTTGTATACATAAGGGAAGAATTTTTCCTGATCTCTGTGTCTTCCCTGAAGCACTCTGATTGCGCGCTCCAGATTCCATATCTTCCTGCCGATTTCCATTGTCTCGGCAAACCCGATTTTCTTACCTGTCACAGCTTGATAGTAGCGGATCTCCACATCAGGAGTTGGTCCGCTGAAATCCTGGTTGGATTTATTGACGAAAGCCGGGAGAACCGTTTCGCAGAACGCCATTGATTCATTCCAAAACCCCGCATAATGCCTGGTCCATGCAACCTGTTTGGCCTTGTGTTTGGAGTAAATCCCGGTCTTTCTCGCTTCCTCTCCCTGCCAGGCATAACTGAACATATACGGATCGCCTGTATACGGGATTGTTTTGGAGGACATCAACTCAAGAAGTGTTTCCAAGGTGTACGGCGGGCTATCTGCAGTACCGAAACTCAGATTCGGACCGAGTATTGAAAACCCGTGCCACACAACGTCGCCTGCACCAAGTAGAGATCCGTACGCCCATTCAACCGCAGGCAAAGTCCAATGGAATACGCTGCCCCACGCCGGAAATCTCAGAGCGCCGGAATTTTTGTCTTGCTCCAGTCTTCCCCATCTACTGGCCGCATGGAGAGTTCCATCAGCCAGCACGTCCCCAATTCCGATCCGCCTGGAAACAGCATCGCAAAAGGCCTCCCGAAAAACGAGGTCCCCCCATTGTTCTATCTGTAGCGGTGATGAGTCGATCTTCTTCCCAGGCCCTAATACACCCAAGTCATACAGGTATTTTATGTACCAGCCCAAACCCGGCGCATCCGGCACTTTCTTTTTGAAGAGATCCGGAGCTCCCGGGACATCTATCTCGAAAAAACCACCAAACTGGGCGCCCCAGCTGCTCATTCCCCATTTGATAGCAATGTCTGCGCCCTGCATCGGGTCATTTTTAAACCAGATTGTGTCTGCGCAAATGGATTCTCCGCCGTAAAACGAATTTCTTTTCCGGTCATTTTTGATGCAAGGCATGCATGCACCGGTACCGGCCTGCATTTCGACAGCACCAATCTGGAGGTTCTGCATATGCCAAAGTCTGGTCTCTATGACCCCTCTCGGATCGGATGGTTTGATGCTACCGGTGCCCGTGACGCTGATCGCCTTCAGATTTTTAGAGCCGAAGACTCCGCCATAGCCCCCCGTCCGAGCGCTAATGCCGCTTCCGTGTACCAGCGCGGCAAGGCTCGACACGGCTTCTCCCACAGGTCCGATGCAAAGTATCTGCGGCCGGGCTGTTGTAAATGATTCTCCAATCTGTTCCCATCCATCACCAAATCTTGTTCTGCCTGATACCATCGATACGATCCTATCCTGTGTCTCGAACGTGTTCAGGCCCCACAATGACCCAGCATCTTCGATGGTGATCGTGTCATTGATGATGTTGATCCAAACCGGGCGATCAGCTTTCCCCTCAATAACAATGCCGTCCCACCCGGCTAGCTTTAGCATGGTGGCAAACCTGCCGCCGAAGTTGGCTCTGTAAAAACCATGGCGAGGATATATTTCGGGGGATAAACCGCAAACGCTCATCCTGCCGGCACCGGGAACTCCTGTCGCTGCCAGTGGGCCGCTCATCAGGACAATAACATTTTGCGGATCGTAGGCGTTCTTCATGTCCCATTCGCCCGGAGCTACGGCAAGATCCCAGAAGATCGCCACCCCAATACCGAAACCACCTCCAAATTGCCCGTACTTGTCGGTGTCGATCCTGGTGATCTCCTTCGTGCTCAGATTCAGTCTGGCAATCTTACCTGCATATCCATTTGCCATCGTCCCTCCTGGGGTCCACCGTTTCAACCCAGCCTGCCCTTTGATTTCAGCACATCGGCTGCTTTCTTCAATCCGAGGATTTCAAGCGTGCTTGATTTGGGCCAACCGTTGGCAGCGTTCCAACCTTCGAACTCGTAAAATTTGGTTTTCCATTCTTCGAATTTCGGCTTGCTTAAAACTCTTCCGATGTTGGCGGAATAGCTCCATTTTCCATTTTCATATACGGGCAGGTAATAGGGCACTTGAGTTGGAACGCTATAGACATATCCCGAATGCACCTCCATATCTCGATGGCGACCCTGCAAGATCCAGATGGATCGGTCCAGATTCCATATCTTGCGACCGGTTTCGACACCATCCTCGAACGTGATTTGCCCTCCGGTTACTGCATTGAAGAACCTCGGCTCTCCTTCCGGAGTCGCGCCCGACATATCCGCAGTATTGGGAGTAAAAAACAGGGGCCAGACCCAATCACAAAATAGGGCGGATTGTGTCCAGAAACGCGTGTAATGCCTGTGCCAGGCGATCGTCTTGACTCTATGATCTGAATAAATGCCCGTAGGACCTTCGCTATAATCGAACATAAAGGGGTCGCCAGCATAAGGGGCGACTTTGGAGGCCATGATCTCTACAAGTTTTTCGGCGGGGAATAGCGGATCAATATTCGCGTCGATGCAATCAGCCGGCATGTGATGCAGTGGGAAGTTGAGACTGTGCTCATTGATATCTCTATCGCTCAGAATGGATCCATAGCTCCATTCGACCTCGACTCTGGGCTCGTAGTGCTCCATATAACCCCAGTTGGGCGAATTGAGAACGCCGTTGTCCGTGTCCTTTTTGTATCTGCCCCATTTGGCGGCGGTCCTCGCAAAGCCGTTGCTCAAAAGATCGCCCATGCCTTCCCGAAGAGCTGTTTTCCTTACCACGGTCTGAAGAAACTCAAGTGTGCCAAACTGATCGAAAGGTAAATCGCAGGCGATCTCTTTGCCGGGACCCAATGCTCCCGCTTTTTGTAGAGCCACCAGATAGCTGATCATAGTCCCCATTTGGGCGGCATTCAGCCCATACGCCTGCAGCAGATCGCCGGCCCTCTCTCGATCCCGATGCGATTGTAGACTCATTCCAAATGCAGATTCCGCGCAACTCGACTCATTTCCTATACCTCCCGCCAACCTCTGCCGGCATGCCTTTGCGCAACCTGCGCAAGCCTGAGGACGGGCAGGATCCAAGGGAGGCTGCAGATTGGCAAAGTTATCCGAGGCAGGAGAATTGTTAACCGGCGAAAAAACCATTGCCTTGGGAGGCTTTTCCAGCCTGGGATTGTCTACGTTGTATTGAAACTGCCGGTACCATAGGCGCGCGTCCAACAGCGCCTTCGGGTTCGCCACTTTTACAGTACCCGTTCCGATTACACTGATGGCCTTCAGCTTTTTTGATCCCCAGACGGCTCCAAATCCACCTTGCCCAGCGCCGTTTCCCGCATCATGAATGAGAGAGGCAATTCTGGCCTGCTTTTCCCCGGCAGGGCCGATGCATAGTACGGCAGGCTTCTGCGTTGTGTAATCGGCTCCGAGCGCCAGCCATTCGCCGAATCGCGATCCCGGAATCACCCGACGCCATATTTCCTCCTGAGTTTCGACTGTATCCAGCCCCCATAAGGTGCGGGCGTTTTCAATCGTGACTCTGTCGTTAATGATGTTGATCCAGACCGGATCATCTGCTGCCGATATCCCGCCTTCAATCGCGATCCCGTCCCATCCCGCATACTTGAGCTGGGACGAAAAGCGACCCCCAAAATTGCTCCTCGTGAACCATTCCACCGGATAGGACTGTGGGCCGATCCCCTGCACCTCGCATCGCCCTGCCGCGGACGGTACGACGACACCGGAAAAAGGGCTCGTCATGATGGTGATGACATTCCTCGGATCGAGTGCATCAAAAGGCAGCTGATTGCCAACGAGATCCCAAAAAACTGCCGAGCCGATTCCGTGTCCGCCGCCATATTCCTCGTAAGGCTCAGTATCGATGATGCTGATTGATTTTTTGGTCAGATTTAGCCGAAGGATCCTGCCGACATATCCGCCTGCCATAGGGCCTCCTCATTTTAGCAACTCATCGAATGCAGCCCATTTTCGAATGCTGAGCTCATTTCCAATCAGATACCTTGATTCCCCGACCGATTCTGAAGTTGGTGATGTAAAAAGTGCTCTGAGTCTCCCCGCCGACCACGACGATGCGTACGTCCCTTGGGTTCGTATAAGGTTTGATCGGCATAGTCTTGTTTCCGTCCTGAAATGCTTTGACCCAGCTTGCATACGGCTCCAGGCCTTGTTTGCCCAGCCCCCAGACGGTTGAATAGTGAACGCCGTTCGACCAATACTGATCAACGGTCATTTGAAAGTTATCGCAGAAATACTTCGATAGCTTTTCTTTTGTGTCGAATCCATAGGAGTCATGAAGCATCCTGGCAACGGTCGGGTCCATATAAATCGTTACGGCTCCACCTCCGGCAAGCCCGTGCGCATAATCGACCATCATTTGCGCCGGATTGTACGAAGTCATCTCTCCCGAACTGTGAATCATCGTGTCTCCGGAGCCGACCGCCACGACACTTTCTCCCGGCTTGAACCCGAGTTGCTGAACCAGAGGAGTCCAGCCCGGCGGCAAGGCTTCCTCGTTTTCTACGGTCACGACGCTGTTGTATTGCAGGTTGTTACCCTGGGACTCTGGGCTAGTGCCGGATTCGAAATATTCAGTCGGATAAACATGCACCCCCGTGGCGGTTTTTCCCAGCAGCAAAAAGGCTCGACCGAGAATAGCATTGGTTTCATTCCATGGACCCAATGCCCCTACCTTATAGTTCATCTTGAGCTCGTTGCGTATTGGGCCGCCGACGAATATCGCATTTGTAAACGAAACAGAAGACAAGGCCAGCGTGCCGGAAGCAGCAGCAGACAGGATGGTCGGGAACATTGAAGGCTTGGCTCCCGCCATCACTGCGGCGATCGCTACATTTTTCACAGTGCATTGTCTGGCACCCGGCAGCATGTCATTTCTGGAGACTACATCGGTGGGATTCCGCTTCGTTTCCGCAAGCATGGCCTCGACTCTCTGCTCTGTGGGAAGAATGATCGGCGCATAGTCTGTCCAGTCATTCTGTTTAAATAGGTCCTGAAGATTCTCTTCCGTATCAGTTAATGTAGGGGGAACCACTTTCGTTGCAGGCAAGCCGGTCATGGATTCTTCCGCGCTGGGGGGGACCGTAAGTCCATCCACGATTTGCTGAGCAAAAGGCTTCCCGTTAACAGGGTCGTTCCCATTGACATAGGCAGAAAGAACATCCTGCGGCTGACCAGCAAACGGCTGCCGAACGACCACCCAGCGGGCCGATTTGCCGCTAAGATATCTTTTATCGTAGGGGATGAAGCGGTAAGGCCCCGTCCCGACGATATTGACGCAGGGTTTCCCATGTTTCAGCTCATTCTCGATTGTACGCGCATGCCGAGCCTCGGCCATGACACATCCGTCTCAACCGGCTACGCCCAGAATGGCCGCATCGGCATTCTCAGCCAATTCTTTCAACAACCTGGGATCGTCAACCATAAAGGCACCGTTCTTGACCTTGTACACCAGTTTGGTCGTAGGATGATTTTTTGCGAACCATTTTTGCAGTTCTTCAAAGAATATGGCATTGGACTTTGCATCTCCCCAATTCTCTGACACATACCAGATCGTTCTTCCATCAACGGTATCCAGTCGTGGTATGAGTGGGGCACGTTCTGCAATCTTGTTGGGAATCTCCGGATTCAGCACCGTTACAAGCCTGCGGGATGCATCCTTCGAGCTGCGCGAAGTCTGAGGCGCTGCAATCGTTGGCAAGAACATGCATGCAGAAAGCGCAATAATGACGGCGAATAATGCTGCGCCGGTGAATTTTGTCCTTTTGCTCACACATTACTCCTCTGGGTTATAAGCAAACTTCTACACTCTGAATTTATTTACGAGCCGGATCAAGGCACATGGGGCAGAAAGCGTCCCCATTCGTATCTGCATCTTGAGAATACTGGCGATTGTAATATTTGTATAATGGATCTTTTCTATCTATATTGATCCAAATTTCAGATATATGAGGAACTATGGAATTTCAGAATTTCGATGCCGGCTTGCTGGTAGCCCTGGATGCATTGCTCTCGGAGAAAAGTGTTACTCGTGCTGGTGAACGGCTCCACCTGAGCCAGCCAGCGACCAGCAGTATTCTTGCCCGTTTGCGGCGATGCTTTGGCAATGATTTGCTGGTGCTTACGGGGCGCAGGATGGTGCTGACCCCCTTAGC
>JBEKKY010000057.1:0-13454 GCA_050010475.1 Acidobacteriota bacterium
TAAAAATCTGAAGCATGCGGATTAAAATAATTTGAGAAACAGGCCGGCTTTGGTCCATCATATCTGTAGTCGAAAATCCTTGGACATCCGATGAGATGCGCAAAGGAAACTACCATGAAAAATAAAATCGCTCTTCCCCCGTTTCTGGCGCTGATGATTGTCGTCTCAACCAGTTGGGCAGGTTCTCCTCAGGAGCCTTCTCCGGAGAGCCAGCAGGACTTTGAAATGATCGTTCCCGAGGGGACCGTCATTCCCATTGTTCTAACGGCTTACCTGAATACCCGGAGCAGCCAGGTAGGCGACATATTCTATGCCGACACAACATACCCCGTCTGGATCCAGCAGCGGTTGGTTATACCTAAGGGTTCCACAATCAGAGGGACGGTTACGGAGGTTGTCAAGCCCGGCAGGATTAAGGGAAAAGGGCGTCTGGCGGTTCGGTTTGATGACATTATGCTTCCAAACGGCGTAAAACGTGAGTTTATCGCAACGTTCCGCGGAATTCATGGCGCCGGAGATGAGAAGATCGACCGAAAGTCCGAAACAGTCTCCGCCGGATCGTCGTCAAAAGGAGATGATGTGGGAACTGTTGTCGGCACCACAAGCACGGGTGCCATCATTGGCGCAGTAACCGGCCACGGCGCTGGTGGTGCCGTCATCGGAGGGGGAATCGGTGCGGCCGCCGGTATTGCGACGGTGCTTGTTACCCGGGATCGCGAATTGGTGCTCAGTCCAGGGACCCAATTCGACCTCGAGCTGAAAAAGCCATTGACGTTCGCCTGCAATGAGCTTTCTTTCTCGGATGCCGAATTGAATAATGCCCATCGAGTGATCCAGACGGCCCCCAGCAGTCAGACTCGCCGCAGGTTTCCTGTGGGACCCGGGATCCCCGTGCCGATCCCGATTTTTTAACCCTGCCGCATTTTCAAAACGGCTGCTCGGTCCCGCCTTCCAAGCTGCATGAGTGCAGATTCGCCTAATTTGTGGCATGCTTTATTGTTTGGGGTAGAATTTACAGGTTGATTCTGCAGTCCACCTCGGTAAAAATATCGCCCATGGATGCTGCTATCATAGCTCGAATCGCTCAAGAAACCACTCTACCGGAAAGCTCCGTCGCCATCACCGTCTCTCTTTTTGAGAAAGGGGCGACCGGTCCATTCATCGTGCATTACCGCAAGGAAGCCACAGGCGGCCTGGATGAAGCCAAAGTTCGTTCGATTCAGGAACGCATGGCCCGTTACCGGGAAGTGTACGACCAACGCGCCACGCTTCTCAAATTCATGTCGGAGCAAGGAAAACTGACGGATGAACTTCGGGCAAGAATCGAAGGCTGCTTTACTAAAGCCGAACTAGATGATTTGCATCACCAGTTCCGTCCCAGAAGAAAGACCCGCGCGGCGGAAGCAATCGAAAAGGGACTGGAGCCGCTGGCCGAATATTTCTGGAGCCAAGAAGTCGATGCCTGGGGAGTGGAGGAGCACCTCAATGTGTCTGTAGATCCTGCAAAGGGAATCTCCACGCGAGAACAGGCCCTTCAGGGCGTGGTGGATATTATTGCGGAGTGGATCTGGGCAAATGTCGACTATCGTAAAGCTCTGCGGGAAATTTTGTGGCATGAGGGATTCGTCGTCTCAACTGTGGTTCCGGCCAAGGTCGGGCAGAAAACCAAATACAACATGTATTATGAGCGGAAGGAACCGGTCACGACCATCCCTTCGCACCGTGTCTTGGCGATCCGTCGGGGTTGCAAAGAAGGAATTCTCATGTCTTCGATAGAAGGGGACGCTTCCAAGGCTATCGAATTCCTTCTGAACTCGGTCATCAAAGAGAAAGAATCCATTTTCGCTCCGATCCTCGAGGCTGCGGTGCGGGAAAGCTATCACCGCATCCTGCGTCCCCTGATCGAGACCGAAGTCCGCACTCAATTGAAGGAGCGCGCAGACCGTGAAGCGATCCGGGTCTTTCAGGAAAACCTGGCAAATTTGTTCCTGTCGCCGCCTGCCGGCCCAATTGTCGTTTTGGGCGTTGATTTGGGAAAAGGGGATGAATGCAACGTTGCCGTGGTGAACGAAGCCGGTGTGTTTCTTGAGGGAGCGAGAATCAGGTTTTCGCAAAGTTCCAAGGCCGCAAAACCGGAGATCAAAGCGCCGGAACCGGAACCCGCACCTGCAGAACAAGGCAACTCGGCCGGGCAAAGCGGCGAACCGCAGCTCGAGGCTGCAGTCCCATCGGCCGAACCTCCTCAAGAAGCGATTGCAGCAGAGCCGCCTGCGGTCAGTGAGTCCGCACCGGCTGATGCGCTGGAGACGAATGCTGAGTCCTCAGCTCCGCCTGCCAATGCGTCCGCACCAGAGGCAGCCGAAAATCCACCGGTCCAGGAGAGCGCAATTGTCAGTAACGCTGCTGCCGTCGCGTTTGCAGTTGAGGCGGGCGCACCGACGGAGGAACCCGTCGCGGGAGGAAATGATTCGAGTTCGAATGCCGAGATCGAGGAAGCTCGAAAAATCCTGCGCGACCTGATCGCGAAGTACAATGTGCGGGCAATCTCGATCGGAACCGGAACCGGAGCGCGCGAACTCGAGACCGCCCTGCGACAGATTCTATCGGAAGAAGGTCTGGGCGATATCCTGATTGCAGCGGTCAATGACGCAGGAATCGCGATCTATTCCTCCTCCCGCATTGCCCGCGAAGAGTTTCCGGATTGGAGCGCTTCCGCCCGTTGTGCGGTAAGTCTTGCCCGCCGTCTGCAGGATCCGCTTGCGGAACTCGTGAAGATAGATCCGAAGCTGATCGGCGTCGGACAGTACCAACATGACGTGGATCAGAAGGAACTGCACCGGGGATTGGTGCAAACCGTACAGTATTGCGTCAATAAGGTTGGAGTCAGCGTGAATGCGGCCGGCGAGCCTCTGTTGCGCTACGTGTCCGGCCTGAACGAAAAACTCGCCCGCAGGATTGTGGCATACCGGACGGCTCAAGGTCCTTTCCGATCCCGTCCCGCGATAAAATCGGCGGTCGGGATGGACGATTCCACTTACGAGCAATCTGCGGCATTCTTGCGCATTCCGGATGGCGAGAACGCCCTTGACCGCACGGCGGTCCATCCCGAATCCTACCCGGTTGTTGAAAAGATGGCAGCCGGCTTGAATGTCGGAATCCCGGATCTGATCGGGAACAGGGAATTGATTTCGTCTTTGAAATTTGAGGAATTCGTCAGCGAATCCATAGGGATGCCCACGCTGCAGCACATACGCGAGGAGCTGTTCCACCCGGGCCGGGATCCAAGAAAGAGCTTCAGGGTCCCCAAGTTTAGAGCGGATGTAAAAGAGATGGCCGATCTCAAACCGGGGATGGCACTTGAGGGAACTGTCACCAACGTTACCAATTTCGGCGCGTTCGTCGATATCGGAGTTCGTCAGGACGGGCTCGTGCACCTGAGCCAGATGTCCAATCGGTTTATCCGGGATCCGCGGGAAGCGGTGAAGGTCGGAGATATCGTCCAAGTCAAGGTAATATCGGTCGAGCCGGAAACCAAGAGGATCGGGTTGTCGATGAAAGCTCTGTTGCCTGCGCTCCAGAGGCGACGAAAGAATCGGCAGAGGTGGGCACAAAAGTCTCCAGCGCTGGCCCGCAATCCGGAGCGCGCCACAGCGGCTGCCGGCTCCGCTGTGGATGCGGCTTCTCCTGCCGCACCAGCTGAAAGGACTGCCCTTCCAGAGGTGCGACCCAGGCCGAACAGGCAGCATGACGGCCCGCCGCGACACCGGAAGAGAGGCGCACGGAAGCCTGAAGGCGCTGTGGACCCGGAGCGGGAAAAAGAGCCTTCACCCAAGGTGCCCGAGCCATCGCTCCAGGAAAAGATCGCGATCCTTCAGTCTAAATTTCGCAGAATCAACTAGGACGCCTTATCGGAACGTTTTGGGGGAATCGGGCAGATGTTCTCGAGAATCAAATCAGTCGCGGTTATGATCCTGTTGAGATCTGGGAGTGCGGCTCATGCGTGAAAGAGAAGATTTGGACACACTCTGCAACACGGGCGACGGTGTGTATGTTGTGGATGTCAATAAACGCATCGTCCGGTGGAACAAGGGAGCCGAGAGAATCCTCAAATACACCGAAATCGACGTATTGAACCAAGATTGCTATCGGCTGATCTCGGGCAGGATTTCTCCTGACAAGCCATTCTGCAGCCAGAACTGCAGAATCCACGCAGGCGTCCTTCGGGGAGCACTACAGAAGAATTTCGATCTATTGACGCAAACAAACGATGGGGAGCCCCTCTGGCTGAACGTCAGCATCGTTTCGCCTGCGAATGCCGAGGAGCCGTTTGTTGCCCATATTTTCCGCGATATTACTCGAGAAAAAAAGGCAGAGCTGGCAATCGATCAGTTTTTCTCTGATCTGGGAAGCCATGGGCTGGCGCCCAAAGCGGCCTCCGCAGAAAAGCCAGCGGTCAAACATCTTGCGGCTGCACGGCATCCGGCGCCGGATCGGCCTTCCGTCGCTCTTTCCGGAAGAGAGATCGAGGTTTTGACGTTGCTCGCGGAAGGGCTTTCCACCAAAGGTTTGGCGCAAAAGCTGAACATCAGTCATTTTACAGCCCGGAACCACATACAAAACATCCTTGTGAAACTCGATTTGCATAGCAAGGCGCAGGCAGTTTCATACGCCTTCAAAAAAGGGATTCTATAATCCCATCGCTTTGATACTCTATGCAGGCAATTCCCCCTAAAGGATTTTTATCCGAACTGCACAAGACGGCTTCCTGGCAGCCGGATATCTCGCGGACTCCCATTGAACATCTGGTTGAGTTCCTCTTAACCGGAACACTGGCTCCGCATGCTCCTCCCGGGTTGGAAGGCCTGGCGGAAAAGGTTCTGCAATTCGATCTTCGCGGCACCCGCGTCGTGATTCTCGGCGGCGGCACAGGATTGTCGACCGTTGTGGGCGGTAATTCGCAAATGCCGGACTGGCCCGATCAGCCGCGGACCGGAGTGAAAGGAGAATTCTCCTCTCTCCATGTCGTCGTGTGTACGACAGATGACGGAGGGTCTACCGGTCGACTTTTAAGGTACTTGCCCCTGATTGGCATCGGAGATTTGAGAAAGCTCCTGATTTCGTCCATCATGCCGGTTAATCTGCAGCGAAGGTATCGTCTTTCTGAACGGCAAGCGGACGATCTGGTTCGAATGATTCATGCTCTGTTCAGCTATCGTTTCCCGGAAAAGCCTGTGCACTTTGAAAACCTCCTGGATCCGCTGACTACAGTGTCCGCCAATCTGCGCGATGCCTGCCCAAAGGAGCTCGCCGATTCTTTTGCCCAGCTGGGCAGATATGTCTCGCCCGGGAACCCAGGCCCCATAATTATTCCAGCCGGTCACTCCCTGGGAAATGTGCTCCTGACGTCGGCGATCTTCAGATCGGCTCAAGGACGCACGCATCGCCCTCCCGGTCTGCGTGAGGTTCAAACAGGAATCGATCATATCGCAGCCCTAATCGGAGCCCCCACCGGACGGATCCATCCGGCAACCGCTGCTCCCGGTCAACTCAAGCTGCGTTATGCAAATGGGGTGGAAGTCTACGGACAGAGCAAATCGGCCCGGATTCATCGTGACTCTCCTGTGGAACGAGTGGTCGCAGAATTCGCGTACAAGCCGATTGTGAGCGCGGCTGTTCAGAATGCCCTCAGGGAAGCCGACCTGATCATTTATGCGCCGGGAAGCGTGTACACCAGCATTATCCCTATCCTTCAACTGGACCCGATCGTCAGTGCAATCCGCGCGAATGCCGGGGCATTGAAAATCCTGGGCGCCAATTCCTGGATACAGGAAGGGGAAACGGACATTTCCCTTAGAAATCAGGGGCGAGGATTTCTCGTCTCGGATTTGATCGAGGCCTATGACCGGAACGTTCCGCGCGGGATCGGCGGCTTGTTCGACGTCGTTTTGACCGCAAATTTGGAACGCGTTCCCGGATATATCCTTCGCAATTACGCCCTCGAGGGGAAGAGCCCCATCCACCTGGACAGAATCCGAGTCGAAGCGATGGGGTTTCGGCCTGTCGAAGCGACGCTCTTTTCTTCGGAGCGCGAAAAGAAAACACAGGTGATTCAGCACGATGCCAGGCGGTTCGCCCTGGCGATCCGCACTCTGCTTTATGCGGACAAATGTCTGAAAGAGCAAAGCGAATATTCTCTCAGACACTCTCGGGTTCGGAAAGGCACGGCGAGCCAGCCAGCCAGATTCTGCAATCTGAAAAAGTCCGACAGGCGCAAACTCATCTGCAATTATTTGAATTCGATCCGGGAGGCCCTGAGCGACAAAGAATTCCACCCGGTTGATTTTAGAAATTATCTGATCGAGCTTGCGGGAGAAAACCGGGACATCCGACCTTCTCATTTAGCTTTTTTCCGCGGCGCCGTTATTATTCCCGCAAAGGAATGGAACCGTAACACCGAGTGGGACAATATCCTTGGCTACTATGATCCCCAGGATCAATATCTGAAGCTTCATCAAGATCTATTAGGCAACCCTTCGACGCTTCGGGAGGATCTGCTGGTAGCACTCGGCGAATCTTTGCTGGGCCAATATATCAATCGACGCCGCTGGATCGAGCACGATGGAGCGCGGTCGTATGAGATTGTGCTGAATCCGCCTGACGTTCGGCGCTGTTTTCTAAACGAGTCACAGCTCCAGACATATCTAAAACTGGCCCGATTGACGCCGGATACGGAAGATGCCCTGAAGTATCGGATTACAATAAACGATCATGAAGGTTTTCTTCCTCCGGGCCTGCTTTTTGGACTTCTGTATGCCTGGTATCTGTGCGGCTGCGGATTAACAATGGATTATGAAATGTCTCTTCTCCGGTGGCCGCTCAAGAGTTTAATTCCGCTTCATGCAAAGGACCGTATCCGGAAAGAGGCTTTGGTGACGTTTTTTCGCACTCAAGTCTTTGGTCATGACGAATAGAAATACAGGATACCGTATGCAATTCGGCGTCGATTTCGGAATCGGAATTGGATTTTTCCATCCCGATGCCGATTCCGACCGCGATGCCGATTTGTATTCTGCATCCTTCAAGAAAGGTGAACATGGATATACGCATTGCGCACAGCCCTGATTCGGACGACGCTTTCATGTTTTATGCTCTGGCAAAAGGGAAACTTCCGACGGGCAAGTTTCACTTCAGCCATACTCTGCAAGATATCGAGACGCTCAATCGCAAAGCGCTGAATGGGGAATACGAAATCACAGCGATCTCATTTCACGCATATGTGCGGATAGCAGACAAATACCTGCTGCTTCCCTCGGGAGCCAGCATGGGTGATCGCTATGGCCCGATGGTGGTGGCCCGGCAGCCCTGGAGTCCCGACGATTTACGCGGAAAGAAGATCGCAATCCCCGGTACTATGACCACAGCCTATTTGACTCTAAAACTGTTTCAGCCCGATTTTGAGAGCGTCGTAATCCCCTTCGATCAGATCATGAACGCGGTCCGGAACAAGGAAGTCGATGCCGGCCTTTTAATCCATGAAGGTCAGCTCACGTATGCCGCCCATCAATTGCATAAAATCGTCGATTTGGGCGAATGGTGGAACACGATCACCGGGCTTCCCCTGCCGCTCGGAGGCAACGGGGTCCGTAGAGACCTCGGGCAAGAGGATATCCGGGAAATTTCAAAGCTTTTGAAGGCAAGTATCCAGTACGCCCTCGACCACCGCGGGGAGGCATTGGAATACGCAATGCAGTTTGCGCGGGACCTGGACACCAGGACTGCGGATCGCTTCGTTGGAATGTACGTGAACGAGAGGACTCTCGATTACGGAGAGGAAGGTCGCCGGGCGGTGCAGACACTGTTTGATCGCGCTTACGAAGCCAAGTTGATTCCCAACCGCGTTGTGGCTGAATTCGCGGATTGACCGTTTACGGGTTCACGCGTTAACGCGTTTACGCGTTGGGGGTTAACTCGTTAACGCGTGAACTCGTACGCGCGCAAACGGATCCTCTCGGCATTTGACTGACCAGAGGCCGGATATTATATTATTATCGCTATTCTAAAATGGAGGTACGGCCAGTGCCGATATACGAGTACCAATGCACAAAATGCGGCGAAGTTTTCGAGGCCTTCCAGAAGATTACCGATGAACCGCTGACCCAATGCAAATTCTGTAAATCCAGAGTCGAGAAGTTGATCAGTCAATCGAGCTTCCAGCTCAAAGGGAGCGGATGGTATCTCACCGATTATGCCCAAAGGTCTTCGAGCAGCGCCACGGACAAGCCAAAGACGAACGAGGGCGCCGATAAGACTGAAACGAAAAAAGGCTCTTCGGATTCGAAAGGCACCGAAAAGAGCTCCGAAAGCAAAACATGATCCCGAATGAGGAAATTCTGCAGTTTTCGACGCCACAACGCAGCCTGATCGTTAAGGCTCTCGATGAAGCGGAGGAGCGCACCTCGGGGTACTACTGTATTCCCCCGTTTCGCTGGGAACAGCTTCCGTTTGACTTGCTCACCCGGGCCGATCAGGGATGGGAGCCGCTTCCCGAATCCATGCTGGCTCGGGTGCGTTGCCTGCAAAGAATAAACCGGAACCGGCCCTTCAATTTTTATCGAATCGAACTTGACGATCGAAGCATTCTGGCGGCCGCTGAAAGAGAAAAGCTGGTCGGAAATCTCTATCCATTCTTCGTCTACATCCTGACCCATGAAATGGTTCACATGGTCAGGCTCAGCACTGTTCTGGATAAAGGGATAGAAATTCCTGCTCTCTGCAACGAAAGGGAAGAAGAACGGGTGCAAAGCATCGCCCGCAGAATTTTGGCCGGTTCACTGCATTATCAGCCTGTCTTGGAGAAGTTCTGCAGTTAAGATCGTTCACGGGTTTACGCGTTTACGAGTTCACGCATTCTACACAGCTATTCCAACGCGTAAACGCGTGAACCCGTAAACGCGTAAACGTTTTTAGGCCATGTCGTCCTCGGATTCGGGATGCATAACGGCCGAAGCAACCTCGAGGGTACGGGAGAGATCCTCTTCCCCTTCGCATACGGAGAATCCTATGCTGACGCGGGCCATGCGTTGCTCCTCCAAGCGGGCGGCACACCATTGATGGAACGCATCCCTCAGGTTCCGCACGCGGCCAGGCAGCAATTCAGAAGACACTCCGGGCATAAACACGAGGAGTTCTTTTTCACCATAAAACAGGACGGACTCCTTCCCTTCGAGGACTCTCTGCAGCTGAACGCGTATTTCTCGGACCGCTTCCTTCTCGAGTGGTACAGGACGCCCGTAAACATCTTGAGTTTCGAATTCCATCAATACAACGGAATACGCTTCCGGGCTTTCGGTTAATGCCTGACCGGAAGATTCAGGCGGCTTTGGAGCCGAGAGACCGTTATTTCCCTGATGCAGAAGTTTTAAATGTGCAATCAGGCTGCCCAGAATTTTCAGGACACGGATGTGATTCTCGTGAAAGAAACTCGGCAGAGAGTGGCTGAGGATAAGATAACCGACCGGCGTGTTTTGCAGCACGACCGGAAGACAAAGAACGGATCGGACGACCCCGGGGAAATCCACCGAATTGAAACGTGGCTCCTTGTAAACATCTTCGATATTCAGGCACCCGAAGTCCGCCTCTGCAACCATACGGGTGAGCTCACGCTCGAATTCACTGTTTCCAAGCAGGCTGGTTTTAGAGTGAATGCGCAGGAACTTGCGATCCTCACGGATCCCCTCCAGACAGAGCGTATTCTTGTTTTCCGGGAACAGAAGGCTGCAGTAATCTGCGCTGAAATCCTGCAGGATGCAATCCACAATTTGGGAACAGATTTCCTGAAAGTCCTCCTTTTCCTTGATACTCTCGACGATCCGATAAAATCCGGAGAGCGATCCGATATTCTCCTCTAGAAGCTTGTTTACTTCATTTACCGTATTCCTGTAGCTGTTGAGAATTCTGCGATAAAGATTTCTTTCATCGGCCAGTGCTTCCACTTCCAAAGGTTCGTCCAAGGACGCCATTTTTTTGATCTCGGAAAAATTCCTGGCATCATTGATCAGGATGTCCTCGATCTGAGTGCGGATTCTTTCCTCTATCTCCATGAAAAGCCTCGATTCGAGATCATACCGAAATCCCAAAGAACTCTTCGATGTTTTGTCGCTCGCTGGAAGCGAATGCTATCAGGCGATCGTACTCCGATTGCGTTATGTCAAGCTTTGGCAAAACCTTGGATAAACCTTCGGGCGGACCGTCGTCACCGTCATAGCCGATTTTCAGCTCCTTTGCCAAAAGGTCAGCCGACATCACAGTAGCGATCATCGGCACTTGCATTGCCAGTGGGTCATGATGGCGGCGGATTACTGAGACCAGTTCCGGAGGAAGTCCCCATTGTTTTGCAAGCATTTCGCCGATTGCGGCGTGGTCCATACCATAGTTTTCGAGTTCATAGGATGATATTGACGGATCGGTCCTGGATTTTGCGACGGCAAATATGGAGCTATAGTGCGCCGGATACGTTTTGAAAAGCACGGCCTTTCCGAGGTCGTGAAGCAATCCGCACAGAAATAAAAAATCGTTTTCTTTCACTCCACGGCTGCGGCGGGTCCAGATTTTTTTTGCCAGAAGTCCGACGGCGCAGGAGTGAGTCCATAACCGGTTTATGAGAGCCGCCTCAGACTGTGCTCCTTTTGTGAAGGAATCAAAAACATTGATTCCGATCGCGAGACTCGTTACCAGGTTTAATCCCAGGAGAGCAATCGCATGGGAGATAGTCTTGACTTGGGTTCGAAATGAGTAGAAAGCCGAGTTCGCAAGCCGGAGAATGCGGGCGGAGAGAGCAGGATCATGCAGTATCAACTCCTCAAGTTCTCTGGCAGAGCCGGGGTTGTCATCCAGGGTCCGGATGATCTTGATCAAAACAAGTGGAATGCTGGGGATTTCAAGATTGCTGCTTGCCGGGAACTGAATGGGGTTCTTTGATGTGCACATGAGAATCTTCCTGATATCCTGTCTATTTACTCTTCGTTACAATTGCATAAAATCTTTAGCATGTACCATCATTCACTAGGAGCTTTTCCGAGAATTCGAAGGGGTCGCGCATGGAATTGCGGGAAAAACCACGAATCGGGGTCATGGGCCCGGGGTCGTGCTCGCCCGATGTATATGCCCTCGCACGTGAAGTCGGGTTCCTCCTGGCTCGTAAGGGCGCCGTTTTGATCTGCGGAGGGTATGGCGGCGTTATGGAGGCATCCGCAAGAGGCGCTCGGGAGGGAGGTGGAATTACGGTCGGGATTCTTTCAGGTGAGAGCACGGCCGGAGCCAACCCTTACATAGACATTCCGATTGTTACCGCTCTTGGAAGCGCCCGCAATAACATCAACGCGTTGACCAGCCAGGTAATTATAGCCATCAGCGGATCTTATGGCACTCTTTCGGAAATTGCCCTCGCCCTGAAATGCGGCACTCCCGTCGTCGGCCTGAGGACGTGGGAATTGGTATCTCCCGAAGGAGAAGCGCTTCCAATTGTCCCGGCTAAAACTGCGGAAGAAGCGGTCAATGCCGCTCTCTCACTATGCCTTTGAGTCTTCGAGTTTTTGAAGTTCGTTTTAACCTCGAAGACACCAAGGCTCAAGGATTCTGTGCGACATAGCGGAGAATATCGGAGGTGGTAATGATTCCAACGACGAGGCGGTTACCGTTCACAACCGGCAAACAGCCTACCCGATTCGCCAGCATCAATTGAGCTGCTTCGGACAAGGTCGTGTCTCTCGTGGCACATACGACCTTCCGTACCATCATCTGGTGCACATGACGGCTCAAACTTTCGCGATCCGAACTGTTTTCCGATATCGTGCCGAGCCTTGGGCTGAGGAAATAGCGAAGGTCTCTGTCTGTAACAATCCCTGCCAGGCGATTGTCTTCATCCAGCACCGGGAGGTGCCGAATTCTTTTTTCGGAGCATAATTCGGTCGCCTTGAGCAAAGTAAAGTCCATATCGATGCAGACGACATCCTCGGTCATCACTCGATCAAGTTCAGAAATCCGTTGTTCGAACATACTGTGCTTATCGGCCGGAGAGCAATTTCCTATTGCGGATTTCGGATTGCGGATTTCGCACAAAGAAGTCTGTGTTTTAAAATCCGCAACCCGCAGTGAAAAAATGGATTCTGTAGACCCGATCCCTCAAGTACAATTTACCCAGCCCGGGAGGGGATCAAACATGGCTGAAAAAAAACTCGAAGATTCGGTCGCCGAGCACAGGAAGAAATCGGAGACCAGTGTGGCGGTTGCCGTCATCACGCTCTCCACATCCCGTTCTCTCGAGACCGACAAATCCGGAGCCATTATCCAACAACTGCTTGAGGAAAAGGGACACAGCGTACCGGTGAGGAAGCTCATTCCGGACAGCCGGAATATTTTAAGAGCCACCTTAAGGGAGTTAGCGAGAGAGAAAAAGGTGCATGCAATTATCACGACCGGCGGAACGGGATTGACTCCCACGGACGTCACGATCGAAGCAGTCCAGGGGATGCTCGATAAGGAGCTCCCCGGTTTTAACTCGCTTTTTATGATGCTGAGCTATCCACAGGTGAAGAGTGCTGCCATGCTGTCTCGCGCTTTGGCCGGGACAATAAAGGGAAAGGCAATCTTTTGTCTGCCGGGCAGCCCCCGGGCATGCAAGCTTGCAACGGAATCCCTCATCTTACCTGAATTGGGACACATCATGACGATGCTGAGGAGCTAAATGCGTTCTCCCGCACCCCGTCCCTGCCGATTATTCATTTTTGATCTGGACGGAACGTTGATCGATTCGCGCGCCGATATCGCGTTTGCATTGAACCTCATGCTGGCGCGCATGAAAATGCCTCCGCTGCATCCATCCCGCATTGCCGATTTTGTCGGCAGCGGGGTGCCGGTATTGGTCGAAAGGTCATTGAAGGAAGTAACCGGTCGCGAACCGGCAAGCGAATTGGTCGAAAAAGGGATCGTCCTGTTCAAGGAGGAATACGGGAATCATCTTTTGGACCAGACCAGTCTTTGCTATGGCGTCTGCGACGCGCTGGATCGCTTGGCATGGGCGGATTTTGCAGTCGTTACCAATAAGCCTGAAGGTTTTTCCCGGCGCATATTGGCGGGGCTGGGGATCGAAACCCGATTTCGCGCGATTCTTGGAGGTGACAGCATCCAAAAGCGCAAGCCCGACCCGGAAGCTCTTTTCAAAGCGATGCAGTTTTGCGGTGTATCCCAATCCGAGACGGCGATGGTTGGAGACAGCGCCGTGGATATTCAAGCTGGGAAGGCAGCCGGAATTGCGACGTGCGGCGTTTTGGGAGGATTTCGCCCGAAAGAAGAACTGGAGGCAGCCGGATGCGATCTGATTATTGAAAATCTACTCGAACTCCCCGATCATTTCTGCCCGCCATAGAAAACAGAATGATCACCATGTGGGGCGGCTC
>JBEKKY010000058.1:0-13294 GCA_050010475.1 Acidobacteriota bacterium
TGCCCAGGTCTTTGCTGCTGGTTGCATCTGCGCGTCCTCCATATCTGCTCATGAACCTTTTGGTTTGCCCTGATGCCGCCCCAAATAAGAGAAAGCCAACAGTGGCGCATCAAATTAGCCTATTCGTGGCAAATGTATTGTCATAAGATGATCGCCGATTGTATCGCAAATAAAAGATTGTTGCATTCTTCTCATATTTTGCGGAAAAGCTGTGACACTTCTGGACCAGGAACACCTGAAAGAAAGATATAAGAGATTTGATCTGAAATCTGAATTCGAGTGGCAGCGGCCGGAAAGGCGCCGAGTAAAACAGGATCCATCAAACCCGAGGCGAATGTGGAAACATCCAAAATCAAGCTTCGCGTTTTGCTTTTTGCCGCTTCACAGCTGATGAAGCAAAAAGCACGAACGAGCACCTCATTCAAGACTCGTCTAAAGGAAAAGAATTTCACAGCCCAGATAAAGCTCCTGGACAATTCTGTCGGCAGATACTTTCTTTTTAGCCGCGGCAAAATCATGTCGAAAAGCGGAATTCATTCCAAGCCCGATATCTGCCTGGGCTTCAGCGACGCGGCTCTGGGCTGCAGCCTCCTTCTCCCAGGGTGCGCCCAGCAGAAGAAGACAGACGCGATGAAGAACTTCCGCTTGACGCTGAGCGGACCGGACGAGTTGACCTGCTGGTTCATGGAAACGCTGAGCCGAATGCTCATGAGCGACATGAAATACGGCATGGATATGGGAAAGGGCGTCACAAGATACGTCAATAACTCCAATGCCGGGCCGGTGTTCGTTTACGTAAAAGACGGCAAAATCATACGCATGACTCCCATCGATTTCGATGAAAGCGACGCGCCGTCTTTTACTATTGAAGCTAGAGGCAAAAAGTTCACTCCGCCGCGAAAAAGCACGCTCTCTCCTTACGGATTTTCCATGAAATCCACCGTTTACTCCCCCGATAGGATTTCATATCCGATGAAACGGGTCGATTTCGACCCGCAGGGTGAGCGCAACTGCGAGAACCGGGGCGTCTCCGGCTACCAGAGAATCAGTTGGGATGAAGCCCTGGATATCGTTGCCAGCGAAATTAAGCGGGTCAAGCGGGACTATGGCCCGGGTTCCATCATGAGCAGCACCGGGTCGCACCACACTTGGGGAAACGTCGGCTACTACCTGAGCGCCCACCGCCGGTTTATGAACGCGATAGGAGCGACTGCGGTCATTCCCAATCCGGATAGCTGGGAAGGATGGTTCTGGGGAGCGGCGCACCACTGGGGAAACAGCATGCGGCAGGGGGGCGCTGAGGGTTACGGGACGGTTGAGGACGCTTTGAAAGAATGTGAAATGATGGTTTTCTGGAGCAGTGATCCGGAAACGAATCCGGGTTCCTATGGCGCATTCGAGAGCACCGTCCGTCGCCAGTGGCTGCAGGAGCTGGGCGTCAAAACGGTGCACATCAATCCTTACTTCGATCCCACTGCCGCGCTGATGGGCGGAAAATGGCTCGCGCCCAGGCCGGATACGGGCAACGCGATGGCTCTGGCCATCGCATATGTGTGGATAACTGAAAACCTATACGACAAGGAATATGTTGCCACGCGCACAACCGGATTTGACGCGTGGAAGGATTACATCCTGGGCAAGGAAGACGACATTCCCAAAACTCCCGAGTGGCAGGAAAGCGAGACCGGCGTCCCGGCTAAAGACGTCCGGGCGCTGGCCAGGGAATGGGGAACCAAGAAAACCTATCTTGGCGCAGGCGGAGGAGGCAACCAGCTGGGCGGTGCCTGCCGCTGCGCCACCGGCCTGGAATGGGCGCGCTCCATGGTCTGCCTGATGGCGATGCAGGGCCTCGGCAAGCCCGGAATCAACATGGGCAACATGTCCGTCGGGACACCGATGGACACGCGGTTTTACTTCCCAGGCTATGCCGAGGGGGGGATTTCCGGCGATATCGAAGGAACCGCCTCGGCGATTTATCTCTACCAGCGCATGTTTCAACTCCCGGCAATGACCACCGTGCTGCAGAGAGTGCCGCGGCTGAATGTTCCCGAAGCCATCCTGGATGGCCACGCGGAAGGCTATCCCAACAACACCAGGACAATCGAAGGCCAGTTCTTCAAGTTTGCTTACCCCGCTCCCGGCAACTCCCCCGTCAAGATGTACTACAAGTACGGCGGCTCTTATATCGCCACGATGAACAACACCAACCGATACGTAAAGGCTTACCGGACTCCAAAGCTGGAATTCGTGGTGAACCAGTCTATCTGGATGGAAGGGGAAACGAAGTTTGCCGATATTATCTTGCCCGCCTGCACAAATTTCGAGCGCTGGGACATCGGTGAAACGTGCAATGCCGGAGGGTACATTATCCACAACTTCAACAAGCTCAATCACCGCATCATCACCCTTCAGCACAAATGCATCGAACCCCTGGGCGAATCAAAATCCGATTACCAGATCTTCCTCGAGCTCTCGAAGCGGCTGGGTCTGAGTTCCTATTTTTCAGAAGGCTCGACGGAACTCGACTGGTGCAAACGCATATACGATGGGTCGGATTTGCCGGGCGTAATTTCCTGGAAGAAATTTCTTAAGAAGGGCTATTACATTGTGCCGCCCGCAAAAGAGGAGCTGAAGGCGCCATGCGCCTACCGGTGGTTCGCCGAAGGCAGAAAAAAGGATATCCCGGAGCCCTTTCCCTTGCCGTCAGACTATACGGAGGAGTATCTGGTAGGGCTTCAGACGCAGTCCGGCAAGATAGAATTCGATTGCTCCAGTCTCAAACGGTTTGACCCCGATGACCCCGAACGGCCCACCATAAGCAAATACATCCCTTCATGGGAAGGACCGCGCACAACGGAGCTTTACAGGAAATACCCGCTGCAGCTGCTGTCCCCGCACCCGCGCTTCACCTTTCATACGCATCATGACGGCAAAGACAGCGTCATTCACGACGTCAAAGAACACCGCGTTCTGGTTGACGGCTATTACTACTGGATTGTCAGGCTGAACACACAGGATGCCGAAGCGCGCGGCGTCCAGCAGGATGATCTCGTCAAGGTTTTCAACGACAGGGGTGCGGTCATTTGCGCTGCACACGTGACGGAGCGGCTTCCCAAAGGAACCGCCCAGTCTCCGTGTTCCTCCGCCATCTATGATCCTATCGGCGAGCCGGGATATTCCGTGGACCGCGGAGGCACCGTAAATCTGCTGACTTCGTCGCGTCCGATTATCAAAAAATCCCATAGCACGGCTTCAAATTCCTGTCTGGTACAGATAGAAAAGTGGAATGGACGGTAATATGAAACACTGGAATCTGGTCATTGATGTTGCAAGATGTGAGGAGTGCAATAACTGCTTCCTGTCCTGCAAGGATGAGTTTGTTGACAATGACTTTTTGCCGTACTCGGTCGCGCAGCCAAGACATGGCCACCGGTGGGTCGATATTCTTACGAAGGAAAGAGGCCAATTCCCCAAAATTGATGTAGCCAATCTCCCAGTCTCCTGCATGCATTGCGGGAGCGCGCCCTGCGTCAAAGCCGGCAAAGGCGCAGTTGTTCAAAGGGACGACGGCATCGTCCTCATCGACCCGGTAAAGGCGGAAGGAAACAAAGAGCTGGTTCAGGCATGTCCTTATGGCGCCATTTTTTGGAACGAGGAGCGGCGTGTGGCGCAAAAGTGCACCCTTTGCGCTCACCTGCTGGATGAAGGATGGAAGGAGCCCCGATGTGTCCAGGCCTGTCCTACCGGGGCCAGGCGCATCCACAAAGCTGAAGACGACGAAATGGAGCGGAGGATAAGGGAGGAAAACCTGGAGGCATTCCATCCCGAATACAGCACACAGCCGCGGGTATATTACAAAAACATGTATAGGTATTCTAAATGCTTCATCGCGGGGGATGTTGCCTTTAAAAAAAACGGGCTGATCGAATGTGCCGGAGGGGCCAGAGTAACATTGTCCAAAGGCCCGCAAAAAATAAGCGAAGCAGTAACCGATAACTACGGTGACTTTAAGTTTGATGGACTGGAGGAACAGAGCGGTTCTTATACCCTCGAAATTGTGTTCGTGGGGTGCCCGACAAGGATCGTCGAGGTGGATCTGACCACGAGCAAAAATGTGGCCACCATTATGTTGAACCCATAATCCCTCGTGTATCGAGCAAAAAGACATCTTATCCCCGATTCCGGGATTGGAGATGACGCAATAAAAAGGGCCGAAGGCGCGACGCCGTGTTTTTTACTCTTTTGCGTACTTCCCGAGTTTTGGGATTCCCGTGACCATGCGCGTTTTGCCGGGCTCCGGCCGTAGCGTGATTGCGAGACTGGCGAGAACTACCAGCGCACATCCCAGCGTAGTAACAGCCCCCGCATAGCTGCCGGTCGCCTGTTTGATATATCCCACGATTGTCGGGCCGACGAACCCACCCAGGTTGCCCACGGAATTGATCCACGCGATTCCCGCAGCCGCGGCGGTCCCGCTCAAGGATGCCGTGCTGAGGGCCCAGAACGGCCCGACCATCCCCTTGACACCCGCGAACGCCAGAGCCAGCGCTGCCAGGGACAGCGCCATATTCGGAGCGTGCGCGCTGGCGATAAACCCGAGAGCTCCGGCGAGAGCAGAAACCGCCACGTGCCAGCGGCGCTCGCCTGTCCGGTCTGAATGACGTCCATTCAAAACCATGACGATTGTGGCGACAATATAGGGAATTCCGTTCAGCAGGCCGATTTTGAATTCAGTCAGATTCGAGAAGCTGCGGATGATCTGCGGCAGCCACATTTCGAATCCGTATCCCCCGACATTGAGCAGAAAATAGATTGCGCAGAGCAGCCAGATGCGGCCGCTGGCAAATGCGTCGCGCACGCCGAGTCGCCTGCCGGAGCTGATTTTATTTTCTTCCTCCAGCGCGGAAAGAAGCCGGCCCTTTTCCTCCGCGGAGAGCCAGCGCGCCTTCCGCGGTCCGTCAGGCAGCACGCACAGGATTACCATTCCCACGATCACGGCCGGGATCCCCTCGAGGAGGAAAAGCCATTGCCATCCCGCCAATCCCTTGAATCCATCAAATTGCAGCAGCTTGCCGGATATCGGAGAGTTGACGAAGCCGGATAGAGTTGCGGCAGTTGAAAAGAGTGCCACCGTGCGGGCCCGATCCCTCGAAGGGAACCAGTAAGTCAGGTACAGGATAATGCCGGGGAAGAAACCCGCCTCCGCGACACCTAATAGGAAGCGCATCAGAAAAAATCCGGCGGGATGTTTGATAAACATCATGGAGGAAGAAACTATTCCCCAGACAACCATGATGCGTGCAATCCATATCCTTGCGCCGATTCGATGGAGAATCAGGTTGCTGGGCACCTCAAACAGGAAATACCCGACGAAGAATAGTCCCGTGCCCCAGCCAAAAATCCTGTAGTACGCGGCCGGGTCCACACCAAAGGCTTTCTGAAGCTGGAGCCCGGCGAAGCTGACATTGATCCGGTCGATGTACGCGATGATATAGCAGAGGAACAGGAGCGGGATAAGCCGCCAGGAAATCTTTTTGAGCGTGCCCTCCAAAGCAGATTGCATCAAGCTTCCTCCGGGTGGGGGTGTTCAATTTCCGCAATTCCCACTCTAGCATGGGGCGCAGTGTTGGCATCGGCGAAATCCGTGTAATCCAGCGATTTTTTGTTTTATTCTTGCCCTTCTTACAAGGAGTCCCATGGCAAAACCCAGGATATTTGTAACCCGCATCATTCCGGAAAAAGGATTGGAGATGGCGCGGCAGGAAGCCGATGTCGAAGTGTGGCAGGAACCTCTTCCCCCGCCCTATGAGACCTTAATCCAAAAAGCCAGCGGGGCCGATGCGCTGCTCTGTCTGCTCACCGACAGGATCGACAAAAATTTGATGGATGCGATGGGGCCTCAGGTGAAAGTCATCAGCCAGATGGCGGTCGGGTTTGACAACATAGACATTCCGGCGGCAACCGCGCGCAGCATTCCGGTTGGAAATACCCCGGGAGTGTTGACGGACACTACAGCCGATTTTGCCTGGGCGCTCTTGATGGCTGCGGCGCGCCGCGTGGTGGAAGGAGACAGGTTCACCCGCGCAGGCAAATGGAAGACATGGGGGCCGATCGACTTTCTCGGGCCGGACGTAAGCAGTGCGACTCTCGGTATTGTCGGATTCGGGCGGATCGGGCAAGCGCTGGCCAAGCGGGCACAGGGTTTCGATATGCGCATTCTCTATTTCGATCCCGGGCGCAAACTCGAGGCCGAGCAAAAGTACTGCGCGCAATATGCCGATTTGGAGACATTGCTCCGTGAAGCGGATTTCGTTTCACTCCACACTTCGCTGTCGCAACAGACGTATCATCTCATGAACGATGCGCGCCTCCGGATGATGAAGCGCAGCGGCATTTTAATCAACACCGCGCGCGGACCAGTGGTCGATCCCAAGGCGCTGTACCGTGCCCTCTCGTCCGGTACAATCGCCTATGCCGCGCTGGATGTCACAGAACCGGAGCCGATCAAACCGGACGATCCATTGCTGGCGCTCGATAACATTATCATCGCGCCGCATATCGCAAGCGCCAGCCATCAGACCCGCACTAAGATGGCGGTCATGGCTGCAGTAAATCTGATCGCGGGCTTGAAAGGGGATCGTTTGCCGCATTGTGTGAACCCGCAGGTTTACGACAAGCGGTAAATCCCACGTACTCCCTCATGCAAGGCGCGGTTCTCCGGCCGGTCGCTCGCCAGTGTTTTGAATACCGCATAGCAGGGACGTTCCCCTTTTCACCGGCATATCTTTCGCTAGAGCCGGAAATGCGCTGGCGAGAAGGGGTACGTCCCCGGTTGTCCAGGCACTGTGTTGCGACCGGCGGGGCAGCATTGGGTGTAAATACCTATCAATAAAATGGTATTTCTTCGGATATCAGCCCCAGCCTCTTTGATGCTCTAATGGGCTCGTCTAAATTCAAGTGCGAGGATAAAACGGACCATGATCGAACTGAGACACAATGACCTGCTGGAAGAGACTGACTACGCACCCATCGATTCGGAAACGGAAGCAGTGGACGTCCGTAGAAGATTTTCCTCATCGATGGAGATAGATAACGACAGAATCGGCTTCGAGGAGATTTCCGATGAAAGCCGCCCGGCTCACGAAGAGACAGGCTCCGCTCCCTATTTGTCCGACCCTCTTTATGTTTATTACAGAAGCATGAGCAGAATTCCGCTTCTTTCGCGAGAACAGGAATTCTCTCTGGCGAAGAGGCTCGAAACGGCAAAGCACAACGTGCTCAGACTTTTATCGCTGACAACCATCGCTTCTTCCGGGATCATGGAAATAGCGGACGATCTGCAACCTGCCGAATCCAAAGTCATCGCATCCGGAATGGAAAAGCGCGGAACAGAGAGCGAGGTTTCCTGTGAAGAACGAGCCCGGGCTCGATTAAAAGCAGTTCACAAAGTCATCGTGCAGCTCCAAAAGCTTGAGGGCAAGTACCGGTTTGCATTATGCAAAGCGCACAGTGGCAAAAGGAACAAAGATCTGAACCGGGATGCGGTCTTCGCATGCCTGCAACGCATCGATTTTACGGAAGACCAGATCAATCGGATAATCGGCAGTATGGAGGACATCCTGCGCCGGATGGAACAGGCGCAGCGCGCGGCGAAGGGTCTTGCAGGGAGGCGTAAAGCCGGCCGGAAATCCGCACGGGATGCTCGCGCCTGTCATCGTGCGCTCGAGGAGCAATATCTCACGAACACCGAAGATCTGCGCGGAATTCTCAAATCCATAGCCGCAAACAAAGCCGAAATGTTCGAGGCCAAAGATCAGTTTGTGCGGTCCAATTTACGGCTGGTCCTCAGCATTGCGAAAAAATATTCCTACCCGGGAATAGATTTTCTGGACTTCGTCCAGGAAGGCAATATCGGTCTGATGAAAGCCGTGGACAGGTTCAATTACCGACTGGGCAACAAATTCTCAACCTATGCGACATGGTGGATTCGGCAAAGCATTGCGCGCGCGATCGCGGATCAGGGGCGGACCATCCGAGTGCCGGTTCATATGGTGGAAGCCATTAACCAGGTCACGAAAGCCACAAACGAACTCAAGAAACGCCTGGGTCGAGAGCCGTCAAAAGTTGAAATCGCCAAAGAATTGAATACCACCGTTTCAAAGGTGGTCCAGATTTTCGAAGCGGCTCAGGAGCCGATGTCGCTTGAGGCATGCATGCCCGCGGACAAGGATTCGGTTCTGAACAATTTCATTGAAGACAAAAACGCGGTGCCGCCGGATGAACCGATCATCGCTAATAGCCTTCGTGAGGTGGCGAGTTCCGCTTTGCGAATGTTATCCCCTCGCGAGCAGGAAATCGTGCGTATGCGGTACGGTATGAATGAAACGGGAAAGGAATACACCCTGCAGGAATGCGGAGAAAAATTCCAGGTTACCCGAGAGCGGATTCGCCAGATCGAAGAGAACGCACTGATGAAGCTCCGGCGGGCTCAATATTCCAGCAGGCTTTCCGAGTATGCGGGTTTCGTAAGCAATTCGTAGGAAAGCGGGAACCGCGGATTTTTATCGATTCACACGGATACGTCGATTGTGGGGCGCGGGGATCAATAATCCCCGCGCTGACAGCACGAAGCGCACAGAACGGTTAAAAAGTGATTCTGATTTTTTTCCCGCTGAATTGAAGACCCTTCAGGACAGGTTTGCCGGAGGGATCCTTCATGATGAGCAGGGAATTCGAATCGTTTTTCTCGTTCAGTTCCTCAATTTTGCCCTGGACTTTGAGCACCGCTTTTCCTTGAGACATGAAAACTACCGACGCTTCCGAGCTGCTGGATTCCCACTTGACGTCGTATGCCCCGGGTTTGAGTTCGCTTCCAGCGACCGACACGGTGTCTGTAACGACAAATTTGGCGGTCCCTTCCACTGCCATTACCGGAATGGCAATCAAAAGGAGGATTACAGTTGCGGCCCAAATCAGGTTTTTGCTGTTAAACATGTTTTCTCTCTTCCTTTTAAAGATTTATTGATTCACAACGGGTTCCCTGCCCCTTCGCCTTTGATCACGTACCTGCACGGCGATCCCCGCACTGGATATTTTTGCTGGGGAAACTGAACCGGAGGAATAAAATGGAGCAGGATACTTCATTCGACCTTGGGATCATTCGCCGCTCGATGTTAAGACCCAGGGCGACCTCAATCCGTCTGGTCCCCTCAATTCACTTCTTCTCCAACCCGCCGGCCTGTACGCCGATTCCGGCTTCGATTAGGAAAGCCTGCCGTACGTATAGCCGACGGTGGTTAATACGCTGCCACGAATCATACGTTTCGGCAGCTCTCAAAAAAGTCCTGAATGCATTTTATTGGATGTTTCCGTCCTGTAGTTTTGAATAAGTTTTTCTTTCGTATTTATGTCTTGAATTAGATAAGCTTTAGACTAAAAATCTTCCTGAGTCCGTTTGCGCCTCTTTGCCGAAGGGGGGCGCTGAGCGGATGCAGTGGATGCAGTTTGCTTGAAAAAGGGAGGTTCCACCCAGCAGTTCGGTATGACATGCCACAGAGATTCAGCTTCCAACAGTGCCATCGTCCGGATTAAGGATTGGAGCAACACCAAGAGTGCCCTTTCTTGATTCGAATATTAACTGCCGTCGTACAGCCCGTGTGGGACCTTATCGTGCATGGCGGTCATTTTGGAGCTTCGCCACCGTGCACCTGGAGGTTCCCGAATTCGCAATCGTTCAGTAGGAGTTTATTTCCACCTGGCATCTCATTCTTGACGCCGAGAGGAAAGGGTAAACGCTTTAAATGAAAGAGAACCTGATATGTCGAAGACAATCGATATAACCGAACTTATCCTCCGCGATGCGCATCAGAGCGTGATGGCCACGCGCCTGGCGACGGAAGACATGATCCCTGCTTGCGCGGATGTGGATCAGGCAGGATTCTGGTCGGTCGAGTGCTGGGGAGGCGCAACGTTCGACTCCTGCATTCGATTTCTGAATGAGGATCCGTGGGAACGCCTGCGCACTTTTCGCAGGCTCATGCCCAACACGCGCCTGCAGATGCTGCTCCGGGGGCAGAACCTGCTTGGATACCGCCACTATGAAGACACGGTTGTGGATCGTTTCGTCGACAAGGCGGCCGAAAATGGAATCGATGTGTTCCGGATATTTGACGCCTTGAATGACATTCGCAATGTCCAGCGTTCAATCGAAGCCGTGCGCCGCACCGGTAAGCACGCGCAGGGGGCCATCAGTTATACGGTCAGCCCGCTGCATACCATTAAAGGCTTTGTGGAAATGGCGGAGAAACTCCTCGAGTTGGGTTGCGATTCGATCTGCATCAAGGATATGGCTGCGCTGCTCAAGCCGCAACCGGCTTACGATTTGGTCAAGGGAATCAAAGAAGCCTGCGGAAAGAACGTGCGTGTTCAGGTCCACGTGCACGCCACGACCGGGGTCACCATGGTGAGCCTGATGAAGGCCATTGAAGCCGGTGCGGACGGAGTGGATACCGCAATCAGTTCGCTCAGCCTCGGGCCCGGCCACAATCCAACCGAGAGCCTGGTCGAGATGCTCGAAGGGACCGGCTTCGATACCCGGGTCGACAAGAAGTGTCTTCTGAACCTCAAGAAGTATTTCAACACGATCCGGCCCCGCTATAAGGAATTCCTCTCGAACATCACCGGTGTGGAAACCGAAATTTTCGAGAGCCAGATTCCCGGCGGCATGCTCTCGAACATGGAGAGCCAGTTAAAGCAGCAGAAGGCGGCAGACCGCATGGAGGAGGTGCTGACCGAAGTGCCGAAAGTGCGCGCCGATTCGGGATTTCCGCCCTTGGTGACGCCGACCAGCCAGATCGTTGGGACCCAGGCGGTCTTCAATGTATTGATGGGCCGCTATAAGGTGCTGACCGGAGAATTTTCCGATCTCATGCTGGGCTACTATGGCAAAACCATCGGGCCGCGCAACCCGGAGGTCATCGAGCTGGCGGCAAAGCAGTCCGGCAAGGAACCGATCACGTGCCGTCCCGCCGATCTTCTGAAACCGGAGTGGCAGGACCTGCGCACCGCAGCTCTGGAGCTGGAGGGCTGCAACGGCTCCGATGAAGATGTGCTCACGTTCTCGATGTTTCCGCAGGTTGCGCCCAAGTTCTTCTCCACACGCGCTCAGGGCCCAAAGAACCTCGGTAAAGATCCCAATGCACAGCCCGCTGCAGGACCGGCAACGAACGCGCCGCCTTCTTCACAGGAAAACGGCAAAGGTCCGGTGCGCGCACCAGTTATGTATGAAGTGAAGGTTCACGGAAAGACACACCGGGTAACAGTGAAGCCGGCGTAGTTCAAAACGGGAGTCAGCCAGAAATGTCCAATCAGACAATGCAGCAGAAAATCGAAGAACTGCAGAAGCGGCGCGGCCAGGCGATGCAGGGCGGCGGCGCCGACAAGCAGGAAAAACAGCACAAACAGGGGAAGCAAACCGCCAGAGAGCGAATCGAGCTGCTGGTGGACGAAGGGAGTTTCGAAGAAACCGGCCTGTTCGCCGAACACCGGTCCGTTCTGTTCGGCATGCCTGAAAAGAGCTTCCCCGCGGATGGCGTGGTGACCGGCGCCGCCTCGATCGGCGGCCGGCTCGTGCATCTTGCCAGTCAGGACTTCACGGTATCGGGCGGTTCGGCAGGCGAAGTCCATTCGATCAAGGTGGCCGAGATCATGGAGCAAGCCCTGAAAACCGGTTCGCCCTTTGTCTTCATCAACGATTCGGGCGGAGCGCGCGTGCAGGAGGGCATCGACTCACTCTCCGGATACGGCAAGGTGTTCTACACCAACGTGATGCTTTCGGGTGCGGTGCCGCAGATCTCTCTCATCTGCGGTCCATGCGCGGGCGGCGCCGCTTACAGCCCGGCGTTGACGGATTTCATCATCCAGACCCGCCAGGCGCAAATGTTCATTACCGGCCCGCAGGTCATCAAGAGCGTCACCGGCGAGAGCGTGACCTCCGAGCAGTTGGGCGGCCCCGAGGCTCACATGACCAGCTCCGGGGTCATTCACTTCATTGCCGAAGACGACAACCACGCAATCATGCTGTGCCAGAAGCTCCTCAGCTTCCTGCCGTCCAATAACCTGGAAGATCCGCCCCAGGGGGAAGGGGATCCCAGCGTCGACGCCAATCTGGAGCTGAACGACATCGTGCCCACAGAAAGCAAGAGGGGTTACGATGTGCGCGAAGTGATTCTCCGGGTTATTGATTTCGGCGATTTTCTGGAAGTGCAATCGGGCTATGCCACAAACATCGTCGTAGGATTCGCGCGCATCACCGGACGCACGGTCGGGATTATTGCCAACCAACCTTCAGTCCAGGCGGGCGTGCTCGATATCAATGCATCGAACAAGGCCTCCCGCTTCATTCGCTTCTGCAACGCGTTCAATGTCCCGTTGCTCACTTTCGTGGACGTTCCGGGCTTCTTGCCTGGCGTACAGCAGGAACATAACGGCATTATCCGTCACGGCGCGAAAATGCTGTTCGCGTATTCCGCCGCGACGGTTCCCAAAATTACGGTAATTTTGCGCAAAGCATACGGCGGCGCCTATCTGGCAATGTGCGGCAAGGATCTCAGCGCCGACCGGGTGTACGCGTGGCCGACGGCGGAGATCGCGGTCATGGGAGCCGAAGGCGCGGCAGAAATCGTCTTTCGCAAGGAGATCGAGGAAGCGGGAAACAAGGCGGGCAAGCGAAAGGAACTGATCGAAAAGTACCGGAACGTGTTTTCAAATCCCTATGTGGCAGCGGGACGCCGGCTGGTGGATGAGATCGTTGAACCGTCTATGACACGGCGCCATGTCGCGCGGGCGCTGGAGTATCTGCACACGAAACGCGAACTTCGACCGGCTAAGAAACACGGACTGATTCCGCTGTAGATCCGAGGTAAAGCATGGCAAAGATGACGATGAGGAACCTGGCGGAAATTCTGGAGAAAGTCCAGGAACAGCTCGCCGCGCTCTCGAAGCGGCTGGAGCGGTTGGAGGGAGAAGCAGCAGCGAAGCAGCCGTCTGTTTCCGGCTCGACTGCGGTTCCGCCGGCAAAGGAAGCGCCGCCAGCCAAACCGGTCAAAACGGAAGTCGCCGAAGAAGAGCTGATTGCTATTTCGGCGGCGCTGGCTGCATATCTGGGAGTGCGAGTGCACATAAAACAGATTCGACTGCTCAGTTCGCATGCGTGGGCACAGCAGGGGCGTGTGTCGATTCAGGCGTCCCACAATTTATTCGGATAGGAGTCGGCGTGAAACTGAACATTACTATT
>JBEKKY010000059.1:0-13216 GCA_050010475.1 Acidobacteriota bacterium
CGTTAGCATAAAAATGAGCGCCGAAGGTGCGGCACCTTGCATCCATACCCCAATTTCGGAATGGAGGTTTAACTGATTCGGGATAAAACAGTGCACCTCAACTTCGGAATCGGGGTTAAAGCCTATATGGAGCAGTGCAGTTTCGAAACGCTGCAAATTAGCCGGCGAGACGCCGGCGCTCCCGGCCAAAAATTCTAGAATTTGGCTAACAGGTAATTGACAATGCGTTCTGCGATTCTCTGGCCGGTTGCCTTCTGCAAACCACGCCAGCCGGGGATGCTGTTGATCTCAACTACATACGTTTTCCCATTTTCGGCAGGAATAATATCAACCCCCGCGTAATCCAGATTGACCAGCCGCGCAGCTTTCAGCGCCAGCGCCTTCATTTCGGAACTCAATTCAATAGATTCAGCTTCCGCACCTTGCGAGTAATTCGTTTTCCATCCTTTCCCCCGGCGCCGCATGGCCGCCACAACCTCCTCCCCAATCACAAAGGCGCGGATGTCTTCCTGAAAATGGGGAAGGTACTCTTGAATGTAATATATGTACCGGTTCAACTCCCAGGCGCGCAGCACACGATAAGCGGTTTCTACATCGCAAGCCCGTACCATGCCTTTCCCTTCCGATCCGAACAGGGGTTTGATCACCACGTCCCCCATTTCTCGACAAGCATCGATCGCAGTCTCAAAATCCTCTGTCACCAGGGTCCGAGGCGTTAAAATGCCTGCATCGGACAGCAGGAACGAGGTGTAGTATTTGTCGACCGTGCGCTCGATTGCGGAAGCGGAATTGATCACCCGCACTCCCAGATTTTCCAGCCGGTGCAGCGCATCCATTCGGAAAATTATTTGTTCCAGGGAGCCCACGGGAATCGTTCGTACCAGCAGAGCCCGGCAGGCCTCCAAGCATTCGCCCCGGACCTGCAAGGCCGGTCGGCCGCCGATCCATCCCGCCAAATGAGCCATTGAGAAAAAAACCGGCGCAAAACCTCGGTCACGGATCGCTTCTTCCAATTCCCGTACGTGATAACCTCTTTGTGAAGACAAAATTCCTATCTTGGCCGGCATGGTTCAGGCTACCAGAGAGGCTTTTATCAGAATTGAATTCACGTGGCCGGCAGAGAAGTTGCGGCCCGAATTTAGATTATTTATTTCCACCTGGGCGGGACTGAAAAGGAGACGATCAATCTGGTAAAAATCCCCTTTGTATCGCATGAATAAGTCGTAAAAAGGAATGCCGTAGTCGCTTGAACTTGCCGACGGGATTTTTTCTACCAGGTCCGCCAATTCATCATCCTCCGCCCGGACCGAATAAAAAGTCTGCGAGCCATACAGGATGGCATCATTGGTCCGTCCAATTGCGTGTACATCATCCGCAGCCACAGGCGCAAGCGGGCAAATGCCGAATGCCGCAGCCACGCAGCGGATGTCAAATCCAAGTTCCGCCATCTTATGCAGACCAGTCTCTGCAGATCGGGCGGCAATTTGGACCGATCCGACCAGCGAGGCAGTCGGGGCAATTAGCACAATGAGTTGTTCCGGCCTCACTCTACATTGTTCAGCCACATAGGAAGCCATTTCGATCCCCGGTAGATCCCTCCCTTCCAGCATCAGGATGGCTGTTTCAGACTGGTCCCTGTAATCGATTTTTTCAAAAATTTTCTCAGCCCTGCAGAGTGCGCGCGCGGGACCCGATCCAATAGCGAAATACCGCCCCAGTTTGACAGCCCAGCCGGCATACTGGGAGGCTATGCAGGCAATCGGCGGCTGGCTCACATCCACCATCACCGCTGGCAACCAGAAGGTATTAGCGGATTCCCGAAGGCTAAAGACCTGTTGAGTGAAACTGACGTGACCCAGCCCTCCCATGCAGGCTTCCGCGAAAAGCTTGCCAGCTTCCAGACTGCCCTGCGCGTTGATCCCGGCATCGATTACCGTGGTTCCATTGTCCAATTGCTTTACGATAAGACCGAGCGCCTCGCGATCTTCGATCATTTTCTGAACTATTTCTGCGGCGCGCCGGTTAACGCTGATCATAGACAAGGATCTCTCCCTTCCCCAGCCGGTTGAAATCTCCGCTATACCGCCTGAAGCAGCCACCCGCATGCCCGACCGGAATCGATATGCCGTCATTGCGCAATGTCTGAAACAGCAGATTCACAAAGTCCGGATTGTAGCTGCAGTCATAGCGGTACGTCGGCAGCAGCTCCGGTTCCTGAAAAGTTATGATGCTCCCGCGCAGCAACCCTGCGCCCGCACGGATCCCCATCTTGCCGAAAACGATGATGGACCCGGCAATCATAAAAGCGCCGGCAAAATCTCCGACGTTCTGTTTAACCACGATCAAGCCTCGGCGCATGGCGGCGCCCACCTCGTTCCCGGCACTCCCCTCCACGACGATCAAGCCCCGATTCATCCCGTGCCGGCTGCCCCGATAAGCACCTCCAAGTCCGTGACCGGCGTCTCCCGTAACGTGGATTTTTCCGCCGGTCATCTCTGCGCCAGCCCAGTCGCCCACGCTTCCAAACACCTTGATCTTCCCGCCGTGCATTGCCGCCCCAAGGTGCATTCCCACATTGCCATCGATCCGGATGCTCCCCAGGGTCATTCCCGCACCGATGTTTTTTACACGGCTCAAGTCGCCGTTGAGTATGATCTCTGCAGAGCCATCCCCGTCGTCCACGTCGAAGAAGTCGCCGATCAAAGTGTGTTCGTTTCCGTGTGTAACCGGAAGGTTAAGGATCTGGTCCGCCGATTTTGATTGGAAATTATCCGGCGTAATCGATCCCGCTTCCAATGGCGCCTGGGGCTGAGCTTTGATTGTCAAAGTAATCATTTAAAATGAACACCTTCCAATACTTTGTTCAAGTAAATCTTGAACTTTCCCAGATGACCTCCATAGTTGCCCGCAGCGATCCGGCGAATGCCGGGAATGCAGGCTGCAAGGATCCCCTGGCGGGTGGCTTGCTCAATCGCATCAATATCCAATCCATCCATGACAATTTCCAGCACAGAGTTCACTCCATCCGGTATCGCCGAGGATACGACGCCGCGCAAGCTTGGGCAAAAAGGATCATTGGTGGATGCTTTAAGAAATTTATAACGGGACCCAACCTTGCTGCCGCTTCGCACGATCCCGCCGGGAAAAGGCAAAATAACTCCCGGGACACGCTTCATCGCTTCCACAGCGAATTCGGCGGCTTTTAATGTGCATTGCGGATCGCTCCCCAGGATCAAGATGTTTCCACCGCCCACCGCCCGCTGCAGTCCGAATTTCTCTTCGATCAGGAACTCACCTTCCATAACGGGGATGCGCCAATACCGGCGTCCCGCGATGATCTTGCTGATCTGAAAAGTATCGCCGAAAAAGCGCACCTGGCCGCCTATGGAAACTTGTTCCGATCCAGGAAGGCCATTAAAACAGGCGGTGGTCGGACATGTTAAAACGCACTGGCCGATGCGGTCCCTCATGTGGTCCGCGAGCGAATCCATCCCCGGCGCGAAAATAAGGACACTCACACCGGGCCTCCCGTCAGGCGTCTGGTCTAAATCCGATTCGATGCCGGCCTCGCAGCCACAGGCGATAATTGAGGTCGCAAAGCCGGTCATTTTATTAGCGGCCTCGTACGCCCATTTGCGGTCGGCCGCCGTGATGATCACCCGCCCGCACCACATCCCGAAAGCTTCTGCGAAGGTGTCTTCGATTTCTACGCCGTTGATAAAGGTTGTCATCTTTGCTGATATCGAATTTAAAAAGGACCATGTGCGGACGGCTCTCCAGAGCCGTCCGACTTTTTGCTTATTATTGCCCGGACGGGTCTGGAGACCCGTCCGCACATGACGATGAATTATCCTTTACTCACCTCGACTTCCTGAGGTCGAGGCAAGTAGTCATCCTGCACCGGATAGTTCTCAAATTCGATTGTGTAATACTTGTCAAAATACTCGCGAATTTCCTTTTCCACCGCCGGATCGAACCGGGGCGCGACGAACAGTGTCTGCCCGTAGGTTTCCTTTCGGATGTGGCCGTCTTCAACCAGCACCTCCCCTTCCTTGATTACATACCGTGGGTTGGAAAACATTTCTTCTTTGTCCTCCTGTTTGTCATAAATCGTGACATCGGCGTCGGCGCCGATCCCAAGGTGTCCCTTGCTGTTCAAACCAAGGAGGCGGGCCGGCCCCGCCCGCGTGATGATGGCGATCTCGAATAATGAATACTCGCGGTCCTGATCCAACAGAGTTGTTTTTGCAATCGCCTTGGGATTCACCGTCTTCAAGATATCCCGTCGATATTCCCGGTCCATCAGCAGTCTGATTATTTGAGGGTACGCGACAAACGAGGCTCCGTTGGGGTGATCGGTTGACAGCGCGATGCGCCACGGATCGCGCACCAGGAGAAACCATTCCAGGCCGATCGCCCACTGAGTGGTATGAACGTAATTCTTGTCTTTATATTCGATCGGAACGATGCCACAGCCCTCTTCGTTCTCCACATCCACATTCACCCATTTGCGCCCGCTGATCTGATGCAGCATATAGGCGAGCGGACCGTCTCCCGTCAACGAAGTCGTTTCTCCAAACAGGACTTGTCCGATGTCCACTGTCAGGTTGGTGTGAGTGTTTACATATTCCGCCAGCTCCGGGACCCGAGAGGTAAACAGTCCTCCCGGCCTTCCGCCATAACTGTGGAACTGAACGTGCGCGAGGTGGCCGCGCCGTCCGTCCAAAGCCTTCATCGTCTCCAGCGTAGTTTGCCAGTTGCCTGCGATTCCCAGATTGTTGCAGTGAATGTGAACGGGATGCGGCAGATGCAATTCCATGCTCGCTTCCGCCAGGGACACAATAATCTGCCGCGGAGTCACACCGAATCCGCTGATCTCATCATCGATGGTTTGGGCATTACCCCTAAACTTCCACAACTCGACGCCGCCTGGATTCACAAGCTTGACGGCGTACCCTCTGGTCGCATTCAGGAGCCAAGCCACATAATGGCGGAGCCTTTCGTGCTCTCCGGCCGCAATCTGCTGCATGATGAATTCGTTATTCCCCATCAGCACAAAGAAACCCTTGTCGATGACCGGAGTGTCCGAGAATTCCTCATGCGCATGGCGGGCAGCCAGCGGCGGCACAGCCGCATCGAACGCCGTTGTGTAGCCCATTGCCGCATATCGATATCCTGTGGCAAAAGTGGAAGGGACTGTCTTGCCTACACCTGAACGGGTAATAGAAGTTCGCGGCACGGGATCGAGACGATGATCTTCCGGACGCATTTTTCGGGCGGTATTCACTTTCGGCCCGGCGATATGGCAATGCATATCCACTCCGCCGGGCATCACCACCATTCCAGCCGCATCGATCGTCCTTCCCCCATTGCCAGAAGCCACGATCCGTCCGTCATCAATGCAGATCTCGCGCACCTCGCCATTTATGTTGTTGATCGGATCGTACACCTCGCCGTTGATGATTCTCAGCATGCTTTCAACTCCTTTACGCGAGCCAGCAAACGGCTGAGCACCACTTCGTCTGAGGGATAAGGCGAGGGCAGCACTTTGCGCAATCGGAGAGGAATGTTATCCATGCGATATACCGTCCCTTCCGCGTGAATCCCGGCCGTTGCGGTAGTGATCGCGACATGTGCAATGCGGGTGGTTTCGCTTTCATGCGTATCCAATGCGATTGTTGGAATTTCTGAAAGTCGCCGGGCTGCTCTGGCGGGCAGGCTTGAGACCGGATCGGAAGCAACGATGAGCGCCGCATCTGCCTCGCCCCGGCTTAACACATCCACTGCCGTATACTCCCCGGGACTGAAGCGCGGGTAACCCAGGCTGAAGTTTACGCCGAACGGATAGCCGGTCTGCCACCCAAGCACGTTGTCGATACCCGCGACATTGCCGTGGCCGCGCATTGGAATCAATGCAAATTTTGTATGCTGGTAAAGCGCGCGCACCAGAAGAAATGCGGCCGAAGTGTTGAAATGTTTGCCTCGTGTCTGCGTCAATCCCTGGCCGAGAAACAGCACTCCGAATTTGCAGTGCATCATCCGTTCAGCCAGGGCGGTCAGCTGATCCAGAGTCAGACCTATGCCGGCCAATCCGGCCTCATCCAGTTTCTCGCCGTTGGCCAGCGCCTGCAAAGCCCAGAGCGCCTCGAAATCTTTCCCAGGCTGAATCTGGAGGAAAATGTCGGCAGCAGCAGCGCTGGACGTGCGACGCACATCGACCAGCACAACCGTACGATCCTTGCGTCCGCGCCGGATAAACATCCCTTTTGCAGTCACTGCATATCGTGCCATATGGCGCGGGTGGGATTCACCTGGGTTCGATCCCCAGTAAATGACAAGATCGGCGCGGTTCTTTATTTCGCCAAGAGTGCAGGTTGGTTCTCCAACGGCTTGAAGTGCCATGCCCGATGGACCATGACAGACGGACGTGCAGCAGTCGATGCATCCGCCCAGCAGTTCTGCGAGCGCGACCGATTGGCGTTGCGCTTCACAGGAGGTGCTGCTCAATCCATAGATAAGGGGATAACGTACACTGCACAGGCAGCGCGCAGCCTCTTCGATGCCTTCCTGGAGACCCGCCGGCCTGCCCTCGATTCTCGCCACTGGAAGGTCCGAGGGCTTTCCGTGATTCAGGAACCATGCCTTGCCAAGCACACATGCATTTTTGGCCTGGATTATGCGATCTCCTTCGACAACAACACTGATGTCGTCGCAATCGCAGCCGCAAAATGCACACACCACATGATCAAACTGCATAATGAGGTTCCCCGTTCCCCGTTTCCCGTTTCCCGTTGGAATTTCTGCTTTCAACGGGGAACCGAAAACGGGGAACGGCTAACGAAAATAGGTTCTAACTCTACGTCAACATGCTTGGAGTCGGGCATGCCGGAGGCGTAGGTTTCGCCTCCGACCAAACGATTGCAGACAGGACCAAAGGCCATGAATGCCAGCCCCACTGGGATTTCAGCACTGCAGCATTTGACTTCCGCTGCGCCGAATTGGGTTGAGAGCCTGACTTGGTCTCCGTTGCTCAGCCCTAATCGCGCCATATCCGATTGGTTCAGTTCAACAAAACTTATTGCCTCCCGGTAACCGGCGCACTCCTTTCCGATCGAAATTCCGGTCCCCTGCTTTGTGGACCGGCCGGTAATCAACTTCAGTCTAGCCATGAATTTCTTCCTTAAGCCTAGCCGCCTGACTGATCAGCGCGGTCAAGGTTTCATCGTACGTCCGGCGGCTGGCCCAAAGTGTGCATATGGGACTGCCTTTGTACAGCCTTTCACCTGATTCCGGAATATCCCTGATTTCCCGGGCAGCCCAATTCTGTGCGTCGGGCGCGGAGCAATCCCTTTCGCAAAACAAGATGCTTTTACCGAAGAACTTCGCGCCGTTCAATAGTGATTCCAATTCAAACTCCGGAAGGTGGCCGTCCACGACCGCCTGCGTATGCAAATGAAAAACGGGTAGACCGTATGCATGTTCGATTAACTCCATGGAAGCGGAATATCGAGGATTTACCTCGATTAGCCACACCCGATCCCCCTCAAGGATGAAGTCGAAGCTGTTCACACCGATCAAGCCATATTCACGACTTAGAACACCCGCAACCCGGCGCACCTCTTTCAGGATTGCCTTGCCTGCGCCGGCCTCAAGTATCTCAGGAAGAGGCAGAATATTACCGCAGTATCGAAAGGCCTGGACTCCGAACTGGTCCATGCCAATGAGTTGCTCTGTAATGCCGATCAACACAGATTCGCGGCCGTTTGAAACAAACGAAGCAGAGCATGCTTTTCCCGGAACATATTGCTGCACCATCCGCCCGTGCTCGCTGAACGTTTTTCCCTCCAGAAAATAAATTCCGTGTCCTCCGCCGCTCAGCAACGGCTTTACAAGCCATCGCCGGTTTGAATCAAGATCAGCCCTATCGATAAAAAACGTCTCCGGAACGGAAAAGCCGGATTGGCGAAGAGAGCAAAACAGCCCGGGCCAGTGGCGCACGGACCGGACCGTCTGGGGCGAATTTCCAATGATTCTGGAGGCTCCGGCAAACTGGCAGAGAACCTCGGGATGGTTTTCCAGATTGGAAGTATACGCAACCGCGTCATACTCAAACCGCCGGCCGGCCTGATACAACGCATGCGGGCTATACGGGATACCAAAATCGCGCCGAAGCGAATACGTCTCTGCAGTTGCCCTCAAATCCTGATCGCCGAAAGCGTCCAAAGCTATGACCTGATAGTTGCTGTTCACCGCAGACTCGACCATGGCGCGCACGCTTATACCGATAACGAGGATCTTCATTAATTCATAAGCCCGATTCTGGGGAATTCTGCAGCGGCGCGCCAGAGACCGTCTCAAAACTCGGTTTTGCCGGGAGCGCCGACGTCCCGCCGCCTCTTTTACAGCGCATATGGAGTACTGCAGTTTTCGAAACACCGCAAATTAGCCGGCGAGACGCCGGCGCTCCCGGCCAGCGCGTACGCCGCTTGCGCGCGGAGCTGCGCTGAAGAGCCGCCCCGCAGAAAAACAAAACTTACACGAAATATTTGGCGACGCTGTAAACCCCCTCGATATCGAGCACCAGGTCGTTCCTCTCAAACAGTTTGGCTATGCACGCTCTATGAACCTTCATCTTTGGATTGCCGATCGCAAGTGCACCCAGTATGCGTTTCCCTTCATAGTCGGCAAAGTCATCGCCCGGTTTGATTCCTTCGATTCCCAGGGGCTCAGTCAGGTTAAAATCGAGCAGCCATTTCACGCTGCTTCTTTTCAACCACGAATTCTGCGGAAGAATGCGCAGCCCTGCCGGACCGGCCGCAACCACAATTTCAGACTCGCCCAGTAACCAGTCGAACCCGGATGCATTCTGTAAATCCTCGACCCGAATCTTTCCTTCAGCACCCCGTGCTCTGTCATTAAATTCCCGGGCTTCTTTGCGTGTGCTGTTCAGTGTGCGTTGAGACAGCTCGGAATTGAAGCGGGCGCCCAGAAGATCTGCCGGGATGGAAGTGATCTGCACGTGACAGCCTTCGCCTGCCAACAAACGGCCGGCGCGCAGCCCCACTGGTCCCGGACCGATCACTAGCGCTCTCTTCCCACGCAGGTCTGTCTGCCGTGCAAGCTTGGCAATGGCAGTCGACGCCGTCGTATTGCATCCATTCGAATCGAGCATTAGTGAGATTTTAAATGGGCCGAAAAACGTCCGGCGCGCTTCAGCCAGCAACTGTTCACCGGCGTTAATGTCCGAGCCTCCAATCCAAACTGCCAGATTGTTGAGATCGGGGATTCCGCGCGTGAAAAAGGCGCTCAGCACCAGCCCGCGAACATCCGCTGGAGTGACCCCGCCAAAGCTCTGCACGGCATCGGCCCCTGCATCATAGGCAACGATGCAATCGAACGTGCTTGGAAACTGATCGCTGTCCAGTTGAATGAGGATTTTTTTCATATCGCGTTTGCAATGTTTTATGTGCGGACGGCTCTCCAGAGCCGTCCGACAGAAACTTCTATATGCCGCCCTGCCGACGGGTCTGGAGACCCGTCGGCACATGAACGACCTCTTCAATCTTTCTTATAATTGCTCCGCGGTTCCTGGGCCTTACACAGAAGGCCTGTCCGCCTCCTAGCCCGGCTAGAAAGGTCTGCACTTCCTTTCGAAGCTGCCGGGCAGACTCATTTCCTCTCACGAGACCGTAGACCGCCGGTCCCCAGGAGCTCTGTCCGGCTCCGGCAGCACCCCTCTCAAGCAAAAACTCGATCACTTTCCTGGAAACCGGATTGGAAAAAGAACCGCCCTGTACGGATGCAAAGCAATCCCCCACCATCCGCTGAATTTCGGTCAAAGCTTGCCCAAAACCGGCAATGTCATCTTCGACAAGCGACGGAAGCATTTTCATCAACAGCAACCAGCTGACCTTCTCAACCAACTGGGGTCCCGGTTTTGTCAGATGCAGGAATGCACTATTCTCTTTCTCTCCACTAAAGCCCTGGGCGTTTCCCGGAATAACTGTCACAAAACACCAGTTCTTGGGCACAGAGTGCCGAAAAAGAATGGGAGGCACCTTGTTTGTTTCTATCCGCGTTATCTGAGCTTCCGGCGAACTTTCCAGACCCGGTAAAATACGGTGTCCGCCATCCAACACGAAGCCGCCGTGCTGAAAGGCAGCGATTCCGATACCCGAACGAACTCCCCTCCCGCCGGCAAGCGCAATCTCTTCCATGCTGAGATCGAGACCCGCCAGCCGGGTCAGAGCAGCACCTACCGCTAATGCGATCTGTGTTCCCGAACCTAACCCTACATGCGCCGGAATGCTGGCCAATAAATTCAGATGGACTCCTGCCGGGAGACCATAACGATCAATAAAGCGCTGCGCGTAAATGGAGACCCGTTCCGTTTCCATCCCCTCTATAACCAGACTTTCTGATTTCTCGGCTCTCAATACCAGATTCGGGTGGTCCACCGCTAATCCGATGCTGCCGTATAAACGCCCGTGCTTACCGCTGTTGTCCAGCAAACCCAAATGGAGACGTGCGCAGGTTCTGACTTCGATCATTTACGCTCCTCTTTGTTGGACATAGTCGTGAACCAATCGAAAGGCTTGTTTGTCGCCATCATCTCCCGTCTTCTCCACAATCTCCCCCAAATGGCTCAGTCGCGCAATTACCATTTCATGGTCAAGCATTGTCAGCCGAGTGGCCAGAATGACCGCTTCAATCACAGCGTTGCCTGCTCGCCGGAAGCCCAAAAAATCCCTTTGCCGGCCCTCATAGACAACTCTACAACGGAACTCCGCGCGATCGTTGCTTCCGGCTTGCGAAACCAGCGTGACTTCCCTCCAAGAACAGGTCCCACCAAAAACCGCTCCAGGCACCACTTTCGCAGGGAAACTCGGCAGCACCGCATCATATAGCGCAGTCTGAACATATGCCAGAACATCGTCCGATAAATTGGCGATCCCATAGCCGGTTGAGAGCAGGTTTCTGCATGTACGCGTGTTTCGATACGGACGAACCGTCAGGAACTCCTCACCCCACACGATCCCCATCGGGGCGAAATTGGGCCTGCCGCTTTCATCGAGAGTGGAAAAGATAGTCTCAACGATCATATTCAGAGTCGTCGCAGTTTAAACTCAAAGGTTCGAAGACTCCAAGACTCAAAGCTACTGTGTAACCGAAAAAATCCGATAGGAATGGGGCTTGATCGGAATGATTTCTCCCGGCACCGCGCAGAGACGTGGAGAGCGAGTGGCTTTACTCCCCACGCCTCCGCGTCTCCGCGTGACCGATAGACAAATATCCCCAGCGCAAATCCTCTTCCTGTACGTATTTTTTCCCCAGCCTCAGCGCCAGCAGCGCCTTTTGCATCTCCTTGCCCAAATAGAAAGCATGCGCAGCATCTTCAACCTCGAGCCGGTCAAAGATGGCCTGAATATCCTTGCCTTTGACGAAAACGCGATTGTTAAAAACGTAGACAAACTCGTGATCGGCAAATATGCGAAAGTGGTGGTCACGGGTTTTCGTCTGCATTGAGCGGAGTTCTTCTTCGCTGAAAGTGTCGAATGGCGGATCTTTGATGGTGATCAAACCGTCATCCAGATGCTTTGGAGGAACGCTGTTGTTGCAGGCGTAATACATGAGGCGCCGGGCAAGATCAAACTCCTTCACAGCGCCGCGTGCCCAGCTGACCACTTCGGTGGTTAATACATACTCAATTCCCAACTCGGTGGCAATGCCGGCCATGACTGCATTGACGCCTGTTGTGTCGGCATCGGTGAGCTCGGTTAGGTTGCCGATTCCAATGAGCATTTCAGAGTTCGGGTGTTTGTGGCGAATCCGGATAAAATCTCCGATCGATTCGACGAAACCGATGCCGATCGGTTTTAATATGGGATCAATAATATAGGGGACATGCCATGCTTCCAATTGCGCAATATTGCTCTCCAGGGACTCCTTCCCTTTTTCAAAATCAGGAATGACAACCACTTTGCTTCGAAGTCGTCGTGCCACCTCCATATTCCGGGAATTGATGCTGAGAATAAAATCCGATCCCGCCTGGTCCGCCTTTAGAATATCTTCGGCATTGAAAGAATCCACACTGACCAGGAATCCTTCCTTCTTGAGCAATTCGACAGTCCTGCCGATTTCGGGACAGGTCCCGCCAACACGGCAACCAAGATCAATGACGTCCGCGCCGCTGGACCGAAAATAGAAAGCACGGCCTAGAATTTCTCCCGGGCTCATTTTGTATGCGTCCACAATCTCCGCAAGAATCTTCACCCGGCATGCGCCATACCCCTTCAGGTTGCGCGGCTCGCCCAAAAATGCGGGGATATCTTTTAAGCTTTTTGGGCCTCGAATCACGCGGGCACCGATTTTGTTTTCGATCAGGTCAAGATCTCCTTCACACAATCCGGGGATCATGACCGTGCCGCATCCTTGGGCGCCGGTCAGGTGTTTGGCCACAAAGCGCACATCCATCAGAGCCGCGACAGAGATAGGCAGGATAGCGAGGTCGAACTCGAGACCTGGTATTCCTTCGAGACAGTTTCGGAGGGACTGGGCCGCCAACTTTCCCGTAACGAACAGGTAGCGAGGCATAGACCCATAATTTACCTGTTTCGACGAGATGGATGCACGTCGAAAATTTATCTTAGGGAACTCGAAAGACCTCTTGAGGCTGCACAAACGGGGACGCCTCCCTTTTCGCCATTGCAATGGCGGATCGAGCCAACGCTTAATTGGCGAAAAGGGAGACGTCCCCAATTCTGATTATTTCTGCAGAACCGAAAGCATGGCGAGCACAAGCCTGCCCACTTTTTCCATACTTTGAGGACTGATTTTGTCCAGCGTATCGGCTGGTGTGTGATGATAGGAGTTTTGTGGACCGTAATTGAGATCGATAATGTCAACACAGGGGATCCCGATATCGAGGAAAGGAATATGGTCGTCTCCGACAGGTTCCCTCGTTTGTGAAAGAATGGAATTCAGCCCGATCCTTTTTGCCGTCTCCCAGACCAGATCCATCAATCGCTTCGTGGAATTCGTTTCATACCAAATATGGAGATCCTTATCGCCAATCATATCAAGCAAAATCAGAGCGCGCACCTTGGGGACCATGCCTTGATTCTTCCACCGTTGGGCCAGGTGTCGACTTCCATAAGTGCTGTCAAATGTGCTCCAGTCTACGAATGCTTCTTCGCCATCGAGAAACAGAAACCAG
>JBEKKY010000060.1:0-13128 GCA_050010475.1 Acidobacteriota bacterium
GCACCTTGGGGACCATGCCTTGATTCTTCCACCGTTGGGCCAGGTGTCGACTTCCATAAGTGCTGTCAAATGTGCTCCAGTCTACGAATGCTTCTTCGCCATCGAGAAACAGAAACCAGTAGTCCAGCGTATCCTTCTTGTCCGCCAGCACCCTGGCCAATTCAAGCAGCAGGCCTGTGCTGCTACCGCCATCGTTCGCCCCCACGAAGTTCATTCCTTCCATTAACTTGGTGTCGTAGTGGCTCGCCAATGCAATCACGCCTCGTTCTCCGGTGCCTTTGTGCGCGATCAGATTGTGCATAGTGATGGGACCGTAAGGCGTCTGGGCAAGGAAGGCATCGTCATCAATCGAGTAGCCGAAGCCGGTCAGTTGCTGTTTGATGAATCCGCGGCACTTCTCCAATTCCGGGGAACCGGGTGGTCGAGGACCGAAGGCTACCTGAGTGCGCACATATTCCATTGCCCTTTCGCCGCTGAGGGCGGGGGTATCGGATGAACGCGGCGACTGAGCGCATGCGCATAGAATGAAGGCCATGAGTCCGCAAACTCCGACAGCGATACGCATATATTCTCCTGGTGACAGGATGAAGGATACAGGATATTAGGGTAATAGAACAGTATCGGGGTCGGAATCGGTATCGGGGTCGAAAAGCCGATTCCGACCCCGACAGCATGCATCCTGAGACTGCAGTCTGATCCTTCATCTTCTCCATCCTGCCTCTTCCAACTCTGATCAACCCTATGGTAGTATTTTGTTCTTTTGCCCAAGCCCGCTATTCCTGCTGAAAGGAGCCTTTATGAGGGTTTTTGAGAGTGATTCTATCAGAAATATCTGCATTGTTGGTCACGGAGCTGCGGGAAAGACCTCTCTGACTTCTGCAATTCTCTTTGATTCCGGAGCAGTCAACCGGCTTTCACGAGTTGAAGACGGCAATACCGTAACTGATTGGGAAGACGAGGAAATAGAACGCAAGGTCAGCATCAGCTGCGCTCTGGCTCACTGCGAATGGAATAAGAGAAAAATAAACATTCTGGATACTCCCGGTTATCGCCCCTTTTTGGCGGAGACACAGCTTGCGGTGCGTGCCGCAGATGCGGCCGTGGTTGTGATTGACGCCGTTGCAGGGGTTGAGGTGCAGACCGAAAAGGTTTGGGAGTTCTGTGATGAGTATTCCCTGCCGCGGATTATCGTGATCAACAAGCTTGACCGGGATAATGCGAGCAGTGAACGCAGCCTCGCGTCACTCGAAGAAACGTTCGGCCGCAGTGCGGTGCCTCTCCAGATCCCGATGGGGATAGAGAAAAATTTCGAGGGCGTCATCAGCATCGTCGATAACAAAGCCTACCGGTATGCACGTGATGGCTCGGGCAAATTCCAGGAAACGGAAGTTCCGGCAGAATACAAGGATGAACTGGCGAACCGGCGTGAAAAGCTGATCGAGATGGCCGCCGAAGGGAGCGACGCCCTGATGGAAAAGTTCTTCGCCGAAGGCACACTGGAGCAGAGCGAGCTTATGGAAGGACTGAAAGCCGGCATTCTGCAGCGAAGCATTTTCCCTGTTTTTTATGCCAGCTCGACCTTCAACATCGGAATCGCTCAAATCCTGGATGCGGTCGTGGACCTTCTCCCGTCCCCGGCAACCGTGGGAAAAACGAAAGGGATCAACCCCAAGACGAAGGAGTCCATTGAGCGCACGATTTCGATCAAAGAGCCGTATGCTGCCTATGTGTTCAAAACCATTGCCGATCCTTTCGCAGGCAGGATCAGCCTGATCAAGCTTTATTCAGGAATTATGCGTTCGGACAGCACCTACAATAATCAAACCAAGGGGAAAAGCGAGAAGCTGGGACCGTTGCAGATTCCACAGGGAAAGACAATGATTCCAGTCGGCGAAGTGCACGCGGGCGATTTCTTCGCCGTTACGAAACTTCGAGAGACCACAACGGGAGACACCCTCTGCGATCCGGCGCATCCAATCATTTTTAAGAGTGTCGAAGTGCCCGAACCGTCCATCACCTTTGCCATCGAACCCAAGAGCCGGGGAGATGAGGATAAGATCAGCAACGCCCTTGCACGCATCACGGAAGAAGATGCTGCGATCAAGTACAACCGTGATCCTCAGACCAAACAGCTTCTTCTTTCGGGTTCAGGACAACTGCACGTGGAAGTGACCGTGGCCAAATTACGAAAGCGTTACGGCGTTGACGTGATTCTGAAAACGCCCAAGGTTCCCTATCGGGAGACAATCCGGGGGAAGGCCGATGTGCAGGGCCGGCACAAGAAGCAGACAGGCGGCCACGGACAGTTTGGAGATTGCTGGATCAAATTGGAACCGCTGCCTCGAGGAGGAAAGTTTGAGTTTGTCGATGAGATTTTCGGCGGCTCGATTCCGCGAAACTTCATCCCGGCCGTAGAAAAGGGGATCGTGGAAGCCGCTGCGCGAGGATATCTCGCCGGCTATCCGGTAGTGGACTTCAGAATTACACTCTATGACGGCAGCTACCACCCCGTTGATTCTTCTGAAATGGCGTTCAAAACAGCGGGCCGTATCGCTTTCAAAAAGGCGATGGAAGCAGCGAATCCCGTTCTGCTCGAACCCATCATGGATGTCGAGATCGTCGCTCCACAGGAATATGCCGGTGCGCTCACAGGAGACCTCAGCGGCCGGCGCGGGAGACTCCAGGGGATGGATATCAAGCGGGACATGCAGATTATTAAAGCGCAGGTTCCGATGTCCGAAATGGTCTCCTACGCCCCCGTTCTCACATCGGTGACCGGGGGACGAGGCAGCTATCACATGGAATTCTCGCACTACGACGAGGTCCCGGCGCACATAGCACAGAAGATCATCGAAGAATCGAATAAGGACAGGAAAGAGGAGGAAGAATAGCCTTCGATGTATCCCAAAATTCTGGATATGGGTTCCATTACGATCCACACCTATGGCCTGCTGCTGGCGGCAGCATTCATCGCAGGCATCTGGATCACAAGCAAGAATGCCCGGAAGGAATCGATCGATCCGGATGTTGTCTGGAATATGGGGTTGGTGATTATCTTTTCCGCCCTGGTGGGCGCAAAAGTTATTCTGCTTTTCTCGAATTACACGTATTACTCCCAGAATTTCCGCGAGCTGTTTTCCTTATCGACTCTCCGTTCTTCGGGAGTTTATTACGGAGGCCTGCTGCTTGCGCTGGGGGCGGCGGTTTTGTATGCCGTTAAAAAGCGGCTGCCGATCAGAGTCATGGCGGATATCGCTGCCCCGGGAATCGCGCTCGGCCTGTCAATCAGCCGTCTAGGTTGCCTTTCCGCAGGGTGCTGCTACGGCAAGCCCACACACTTGCCATGGGGAATTACTTTCAGAAACCTGTATTCCTATGAAAATGTCGGGGTCCCCCTAAACGTGCCGCTGCACCCGACTCAGATTTACGACGCGATTGGGGCTTTTTGCCTTTTTGTGTTTTTAATGTGGCGCCTTTCCAAAAGGCGCGTCGCCGGGCAGATTATTCTGGAATTCCTGACCTTATATTCCTTGTTGAGATTCATTGTCGAATTCTTCCGCGATGACGATCGCGGCTTTGTGCTTTACGGCCTTCTCTCAACATCGCAGTTCATCGCTATTCTGACAATCCTCGGGTCGGCTGCAGCGTACTATTTCCTTCTCCGCCGGCCCGTAGAAGTCGCGCAAAATTGAGCAACCGAAGCGAATCTTGGATTGTGACGCTGGAGGGTACGAGGGTCCGCTTGGATCAGTTTTTGGTCAGTCGGATTCCTGGAGGGAGCCGTTCGCAAATCCAGAATTGGATTCGCAAGGGTTACATGCGGATAAACGGCACAGAGGTGAAGACCGGATATCTGGTAAAGCTAAACGATTTGATCACACTGAATCTTCCTGAATCAGTCGGCGGTCCTCCGTTTCCGGAAGACATTCCACTGGACATCTTGTACGAGGACTCCCATCTGGCCGTAATCAATAAACCCTCAGGCCTGGTTTGCCATGCGGGAGCCGGTGTTCGATCAGGAACGCTTGTGAACGCACTTCTTCACCGGATGGGGCCGCTGGAAACTGGAGATCCCGAAAGACCCGGGATCGTTCACCGCCTGGATAAACTCACCAGCGGAGTAATGCTGGTGGCCAAAAATACGACTGCGCACCGCCACCTCGCCCAGCAGTTCAAAAACAGGGAGATAAAGAAAGAATATGTGGCGCTCGTTTACGGTGTTCCCTCCCCATCTTCCGGAACAATCGATCTGGCTCTCGGCAGAGATCCCAAGAACCGCAAAAAGATCTCCACGAGGGCTCGGCGTAAAAGAACGGCAGTCACACACTACAAGGTCCTAGAGGACTTTGGTTTCGTCTCACTGCTGCAAGTCCGGATCGAAACCGGACGGACGCATCAGATACGCGTTCATCTTGCGCAGAAGGGACATCCGGTCGTGGGCGATTCACTGTACGGAACGGATCGAACGCGCAGTCTCCCGGCAAAGGTTTCACACGCGGCCAAAGAACTGCAACGTCTCTTTCTGCATTCCCGGCGCCTCGAATTCCGGCATCCGCAATCCGGCGAAATTCTTTCTTTCGAGGCGCCTTTCCCTCCGGAACTGCAGAAGTTTTTGTCCGAAATCAGGAGAATGTGAGCCCGCAGCGGGCCGGCTTGACTCATTTCCAAGCCAAATTTATAATTTCTGTACCCTTATGAATCACTTCAATAAAGGAAATGTGATGCTTTTCCGATCCTCACGTTTTTTGCTTGCGTGCTTGGCTGCCGGAGTGCTGATTCTGTCAACACCTCTGCGCAATCTTCCCGGACAGGAAGCCAAAAAGACACCCAATCTGGACGCGCAGCTTCCTGCGGGAATATCCGACCAGACCTATCGGGTCAACGTCGATCTCGTGAACGTTTTGTGTTCTGCCTTCGACAAAAACACCAATTCATTCGTGACCAACCTGACACGCGAGGATTTCAGTATTTACGAGGATAATCAGAAGCAGGAAATCAAAAATTTCGCGCGCGAAACCGATCTTCCCTTAACCATTGCGATGTTGATTGACACCAGTCAGAGCGTAGCGCCCAAATTGAAATTCGAGCAGGACGCCGCAATCGGTTTTTTCCAGAGCATCATGAGGGAAAAGGACCGGGCATTGCTTGCGTCATTCGATTCCGACGTGAGCTTGCTGCAGGATTTCACGAACGATCCCAACAAGCTGGCCAAAGAGATCAGAAAATTGAGGGCAGCAGGCGGGACTGCTCTCTATGATGCCATCTATCGGGTTTGTGACGAGAAGCTGATTCGAGAAACCGGCCGCAAAGCCATCATTATCCTGTCGGACGGAGACGATGAATCAAGCAAGGCAAGCCTTCACCAAGCCACAGAAATGGCATTGCGGGCGGAAACCCTGATTTTTTCCATCAGCGTCAGCAAAGGCGGGTTCTTTGGTGTTGGCGGCACCAAAGAGGGAGATACCGTTTTAAGAGAAATATCCCAGGAAACGGGTGGACGCATCTTCTTCCCATTTAAGCCTGACGATTTGGATGACGAATTCCGGCAAATAAACCAAGAGCTTAGAAGCCAATACAACATCGGATATCTGTCCACAAATCCCACAAGGGATGGAAGCTACCGGAAGGTCAAGATCGAAATTGCAGCGCGAGGACTGAAGCTGACCTACCGCAAAGGTTACTACGCACCCACAAGCTAGGAGCCTGTCCGATGCCGAATTGAGATAGTAGGATCCCAAGGAAGTCGTTCTCGCAGATTCAGCCATCAGCCGCCAGTAAAAGCGCTTTCGCTGATAGCTGACGGCTGATAGCTGATAACGAACGGAGTTGATTATTTCGAGCGGATAGCAGGTTAATAAGGGCGTCTAAACGCGACCTCATTTTTAAAATGGTTCAGGCAACTTGATTCTCCTGCTGCATGGACTGCAACAGGCTTTTTACAGAGCCAAGCTTCTCTGGAGCCATCACCTCGTTTTCCAAGACATTCTCAATCATCTTCTCAGGACGGCCGTCAAAAAAGCGTGTAAGAACATCATGGACTTGGTTCCGCGTGGCCTGTCGGCGGGACAAAAGCGACTTGTAAACATATGCGCGACCGGATCTCGTATGAACTAGAGCGCCTTTCTCCTCAAGAATCCCCATCAAAGTCAAGATAGTGGTGTATGCCGTTACCTTTTGCTGGGACATGATATCGCATACTTCTCTAACAGTTGCAGCACCACGATCCCAAACCACTTTCATGATTTGAAGCTCCTGCCGGGTGAGGATAATGGAGTCCAAATCCTTTTTCATTCTCCCTCCAACATCAATAAAGTTAGGCATATTTCTTTCAGGGTGTTTCTCTGCTTGGTTGCCTTCTTTTTAGTATGTTTCTCTGCAACCTTCGTTTCCTATATTTCCAAAAAGCAGTAAAAGCACCCTTGCTGATTGCAGCTATCTTACAACTGATCAATTAGGAGAATCCGTCCACCATTCCATTTGAATCCACCCCCGTGCCAGAATGCATGACCCCCCTAATGCACAAGCCATTGGGCTTGTATTTGTTTTGATGCTGATTGCAGAGGTACGGTTCAATTCACATTCGTATTTCAGGCTCATGAGTTAAGATTACGATGTGAAACGAACAATTCTCATCCACTATCACGAAATCAATCTCAAAGGAAATAACAGGGGTTGGTTCGAAGCGCACCTTCAGCAACACATTGTTTCCCTGCTCAAGGGACTGGCCTATGCTTCCGTTCAACGTTTTGGCGGCCGCCTGCTGATTGAATTGAATTCTGAATCTCCGCTGGAAGAGATCACGAATAGACTAAAAATGGTTTTTGGTGTGGCGAACCTGGCGGCAGCATGGGAGGTGACAGCCGAAATAGAATCAATTCAATCGGGATTGCGGGAGCTGATCCCGAGCACGAGTTTTCGGTCTTTTCGAATCGATGCACGGCGCGGCACGAAGGACTTTCCGCTGAATTCTCAACAATTGAATCAGCGCCTTGGCGCCTTTGTACAGGAACTTACCGGAGCCGACGTGCGCATGGAAAATCCGGATGCGGTCTTTTTCGTTGAAATAGTCGGCCCCCGGGCTTTTTTATACATGTCAAAAATCCCTGGATCAGGCGGGCTTCCCTCGGGAACCGGCGGGAAGGTGTTGTGTCTTATCTCGGGGGGAATTGATTCCCCCGTTGCAGCGTACCGGATGATGCGGCGCGGGTGTCGCGTGTTTTATATCCATTTCCACAGCTTTCCCCGTACAAATGTTGAATCCCAGGAAAAGGTTCGCCATATCCTCCGGATCCTTGCCCGCCATCAATTGAACTCGCAGTTGTGCCTGGTACCCTTTGCCGACCTTCAGCACGAGATCGTAGCCTATGCGCCCCCTCCACTGCGCGTCATTCTCTACCGGCGCTTCATGGTTCGAATCGCAGAAGCTTTGGCCGACAAAGAAAAAACCTTAGCCCTCGTTACCGGGGACAGCCTGGGGCAGGTGGCGAGTCAGACTCTGGAAAATCTTCGAACGGTCTCGGCGGCAACGACTCTTCCTATTTTCAGACCGCTGATTGGGGACGACAAAGAAGAAATCATGCGGACCGCGAGAGGAATCGGAACCTACGACGTCAGCATATTGGCCGACCAGGATTGCTGCTCCCTTTTCGTGCCGAAGCATCCTGAAACTATGTGCACTCCGGTGCAGGCAGAAAGTGCGGAGCGCGGTCTGGAAGTTTCACGTCTGGTACAATCAGCAGTGGAAGCGGCGACATGGGAAATGATTGCACCTGATTTCTCATTCTGCAGCTTGAAAACTAATGAGCAGATCGATGTCCGACAACAGAATTGAAGTAATCCGGGGAGATATTACAACCCAGCAGGTGGATGCCATTGTCAATGCCGCGAACAATAGCCTGTTGGGAGGCGGCGGCGTTGACGGCGCGATCCATCGTGCAGCAGGCCCGGGACTTCTCGAAGAGTGCCGCAAACTCGGGGGTTGCTCTACAGGCGCAGCCAAAATCACCGGAGGTTATCGACTTGCCGCTAAGTGGATAATCCACACTGTGGGCCCTGTGTGGAGAGGCGGCAATCATGACGAAGATCGGCTCTTGGCCGATTCCTATCGGAGTTGCCTCAATCTGGCAAAGGAAGCCAGGATCCGGTCGATCGCTTTTCCGTCCATCAGCACGGGAACTTATGGCTTTCCAATCGATAGAGCTTCCCGCATTGCAGTCAGGGAAGTGACCACATATCTCGAGCAAAATGCATTGCCGGAAAAAGTGATCTTCGTCTGCTTTGATGCCAACACCTATCAAGCCTATGGTTGCAGAACGGAGACAGTCATCGAAATCCCCAGGTCTTCGTAACCTTTCCATATTCCAAAATCCGTCCGGATTTGGAGATTTCTGCGGTTGTCGCTGTTTTGCGGTCGCTGTTTTGCGGGGCTCAAATTTTCCAAGAATCCTTATTGACAAAGTTGATCGGATTAATGAGGATTTGGGATGTCGGTGCAGTCTTTGAGGGATGAAAGGAAATAGGTGGTGAAATGAGCGAAGAAAAAAAGAGTTATCGGCTGGGGACCCTCGCCTTACATGCAGGACAGGAGCCGGATCCGGCAACAATGGCCCGCGCCGTTCCGATCTATGCCACGAGCAGCTATGTGTTCAAAAGCACGGACCATGCCGCAGATCTGTTTGCACTCCGGGAGTTTGGAAATATCTATTCAAGGTTAATGAATCCGACCAACGATGTGCTCGAGAAGCGCCTCGCAGCACTTGATGGAGGCGTTGGCGGCCTTGCGTTTGCCAGCGGGCAGGCCGCAATTACGGCAGCTATCCTGACCATCACCCATTCCGGACAAAATTTCATTTCATCCACCAGCCTTTATGGCGGCACTTGGACGCTGTTTTCTCAAACATTGAAGAAGCTCGGGATCGAGGTGCGCTTCTTCGATCCGGATTACCCGGAACAGATTTCCCGGTTAGTCGACGACAATACCAGACTCGTGTATCTCGAATCGGTAGGGAATCCCAAAAATGATGTTCCCGATTTTCGAAAGATTTCCGAAATTGCACACAAGCACGAGCTCCCTGTTGTTGTCGATAACACCGTGCTTACCCCTGCTCTTTTTCGTCCCATTGAGCACGGCGCCGATATCGTCGTTTATTCCACAACCAAGTTCATTGGGGGGCACGGTGTTCACATAGGAGGCGCGATCGTCGACAGCGGAAAGTTTCTCTGGACGGATAATCCCCGCAAGTGGCCGGAATTTACAGCCCCCGATGATGCATACCACGGAATGGTTTTTGCCGAGGCTTTAAAACCGATCGGAAATATTGCATACATCGTCCATGTCCGCACTCATTGGCTTCGGGATACAGGCGGATGCATGAGCCCGTTTGCCGCCTTCCTCTTCCTGCTCGGTCTCGAAACTTTGCACGTTCGTGTGGAGAGACATGTCGCCAATGCGCTTGCGTTGGCACGGTGGCTGGAAGGACATCCGGCGGTGGTGTGGGTGAATTATCCCGGTCTTGAGAGTCATAAGCATTATCGGATGGCGCAGCGCTACCTGCCCGATGGTGCAGGCGCCATTCTCGGCTTCGGAATCCGTGGCGGGCGCGAATCGGGTATTAAATTCATCAACAGCGTGAAACTCGCAAGCCATTTGGCAAATATCGGTGATGCAAAGACGCTCGTCATTCATCCGGCTTCCACCACCCATTCCCAACTGACTGAAAAAGAGCAGCAGGAAACCGGGGTCACCCAGGAATACATTCGAGTTTCGGTCGGGATTGAGGATATCGACGATATCAAAGAGGATTTTGATCGGGCACTCCGCGCATCGCAAAATTGAGGACTTAGGATTGACGATGGACGATTTCTGTTGGAGTAAAATGTCTGGATCAACGTCATTTGCAATTTTCAAGGGTTCGAGATGACTTCTGAGGTTTTTCAAAGCAGTGACAGCGTACGATCTGCGCGACCGCTAAAACATGTGCAGTATTGCACCTTCGAACATCCGATTGAACTGGAACTGGGCGGAAAGATTCAGGACGTCACAGTCGCTTACGAAACGTACGGACAACTGAATGCCGCAAAGGACAATGCGATTCTGATCTGTCATGCATTAAGCGGAGATTCCCATGTCGCCCGCCATGACGCGGAGGATGATCAGGGCTGGTGGGATATCGCTGTTGGACCGGGCAAAGCCATCGATACGGATCGCTATTTTGTCATTTGCCCTAACGCACTGGGCGGCTGCCGGGGCACAACGGGGCCGAACAGCACAAACCCGCTGACCGGAAGGCGCTACGCGGCAGATTTTCCGACTATCACGGCAGGGGATATCGTCGAAGTGCAGAGGTTGCTTGTAGACCACCTCGGAATTCGCACCCTTCTTGGCGTGGTTGGCGGATCCATGGGGGGCCATCAGGTTTTGACTTGGGCGACCCGTTATCCGGATCGAGTCGCCGGTGCGATAGCGCTGGCAACATCCGCCAGGCTTACGACTCAGGCCCTGGCTTTTGATGTCGTTGGGCGCAATGCCATTCGAAGGGATGCGAATTTCAAGGGGGGACAGTACCTCGACAAGGGCACAGTGCCGGCGGCCGGGTTGGCGATTGCTCGCATGCTGGGACACATCACATACCTTTCCCCCGAGGCAATGAGGGAAAAATTCGGGGCAGACAGGCTGCAGCCCAGGGAATTCGATACCGAGTTCGAAAAAAAATTCAGCGTCGGATCCTATCTCGCTCACCAGGGAGACAAATTCGTAGAGCGGTTTGATGCAAACAGTTACATCAAGCTTTCACTGGCGATGGATCTTTTTGATCTGGGCAGTACGCCCGAAGATCTGGCGGCAAGCCTGTCTCGCTCGCAATGCCGCTGGTTAATCACCAGCTTTAGCAGCGACTGGCTGTTCCCACCCGAGCAGTCCCGTGATTTGACAAATGCGTTGATCTCGCTGAAGAAGAATGTCAGTTACTGCAACGTCGTCAGCACATGCGGGCACGATGCTTTTCTGCTTCCAGACGAATTGAATGTTTACGGGGAACTCATGCGGGCCTTCTTCGACAACGTCCACAACGGGGAGCCGAAAGTCATTGAAGATGACGATCCTTTTGTGCACGCCTCGACCAGCATCTTCGGCCCACTTCTTCATCGTCGGCTCGACTACGATCAGATTGTGAGACTTATCCAGCCCGCCGCCAGCGTGCTTGATCTTGGCTGTGGAAGAGGATCCTTGCTCGTGAAACTGCGCGCGAACGGAAACAAAAATTTGATGGGGCTGGAACTCAATCAGGACGATATTCTCGTTTGCCTGCAGCGGGGATTGGACGTGGTACAAGCCGACTTGAACTCGGGCCTCGCTCCATTTCCCGACGCACAGTTCGATTATGTCGTGCTCTCCCATACCCTTCAGGCCGTTCGGGGCGTGGAACGCGTCATTTCGGAAATGTTACGCGTCGGCGGGCGCTCGATTGTTAGCTTCCCCAATTTTGCGTATCACAAATTGCGCAAGATGTTGAACGATCGGGGCCGATCGCCGATGTCCTCCGGTCTGCTGCGGCACGAATGGTATAACACGCCCAATATCCGGTTCTTTTCCATCGAGGACTTCGAGGAGTTTTGTCGGGAACGTCTGATCCGTATCCATGAGCGCATCGCGCTCGATACGGAAGAGGGACGTGTGGTAAACGAGGATGTCAACCTATTCGCCGATATGGCGATTTTCGTAATAAGCAGGTAGGGGCCTGCATCGACTGTAGATTGTGGATTGCGTATTTCTCCCCACATCCGCCTTGCACAGTCTGCAATCCACAAATGTCCATGGTATCCCAAAAGTGTCAGTACGCAATTCGGGCCCTCTTTGAGCTTTCCAAACGGCACGGACTGGGTCCGGTCAGGATCAGCGAAATCGCAGAAGCGCAGGCGATTCCGCTCCGCTTTCTTCAGGTAATTCTGAATCAACTGAGGCGGGCCGGCTTTGTTGAGTCCAGACGTGGCGCGGAAGGAGGATACTTTCTCTCCAGGCAACCGGACGGGCTGACCGTCGGTGAAATTGTTCAGTTCATAGAGGGTCCGCTTGTGCCGGTTGCATGCATGACGAGCAGCAAGGCGGCCGGAGCGTGTTCCCTGCACGGCAGATGCGTTTTCACAGGGATGTGGAAACGCGCGGCAAAGGCTATGTCGGATGTATATGACCGAACCAGTTTTCAGGACCTCGTGGATGATGAGATCCGAATGGAGAAGACGGCCTCATTTGTCTATTCGATCTGAAAAGTTCCTGCTCATCTCCCCTCTGTTACCGGAGTTGCGAATTTGACTCTTCCGTTCCCTAAATCAATTCGATGCATTGAACTTTATTCGATCAAAAAGCGGAATTTCGAAGGGAGCAATTTGAATTTCCGCTGTTCGGATCACATAATTCTTCTGTGATAGCTTGGGGCTTGCCGTTCCTGATTTGTTTGACTTTTCCACGGGATTTTGCCGATCGGGACTTCGGCGCCATCAAAAGCTGGCAAGTGATAAAATGATTGATTGGAAGATACGTCTACGCTGTGGTAGTTGGATAGGAGTATATGCAAACAACTGTTTGCAGGAATGCCGAACCATTTACGCCGTCCGCATCCGAAAGTGGCTTCTCTGGTTTTCGATTGCCGGAATCGTTCTAATCCCCTTCTTATACGAAATAAAGACATCCGCCCTGCAATCCTGGATTTTGTCGAGCTATGCAAAGAAAATGTCCTATAGGGTCGCGCCGGGGCCCAGTCCGAGCATTGTTTTCCCCAAACATGGACCTTTCGATGTTCAGGCCGGGTACGCGCGAATCCCGGAGTTCGAGCAGCGACTGCGTTCAGCAGGGTTCAGTACTCTGGAACAAGCTCGTTTTTCGCCCGAACTTCGCCGGGTAGCCCAGTGGGGGGTTCGTCCCCCGTACTCCGAACCCACTTCTACACGGCTCACGATCCAAGGGATGGACGGGCAACCGCTCTTTCAGACTCCGGTCCAGGGGCAGTATTTCGATAGTTTCGAAGAGATACCACCACTGCTGGTAAAAAGCCTTCTTCTTATAGAAAACCGAGAATTGCGTGAGCCTGCCGACTCTCGAACCAACCCGGTTGTGGATTGGGACCGGCTCGCAAA
>JBEKKY010000061.1:0-13101 GCA_050010475.1 Acidobacteriota bacterium
CAGAAGACTGCAAAACTTCAAAAAAGTGTAGTGCCTCCGGATAAGACACTCTTCGAAACCGGTTCAGATTACCTGAAAAAAAGCCAATTCCTCAAATCCCGTTTATCCTTTCAAACCCTGTTGAACGCTTATCCCGACAGCGATCTGGCGCCGGACGCAACTCTGGCGGTTGGCGATTCATATTACGATGAAGGGGGAATTGAAAACCTGCTGCTGGCCGAAGATCAATATAAGAACTTCATCATCTTTTTTCCCACAAATCCCAAAGCAGTAGACGCAAAACTAAAAATAATTTCATTGCTTTACAGAATGGTGCATGCACCGGACCGGGATCAGAAAAATGGACACAAGGCGGAAGCTGAAGAAAAGAGCTTCCTGGTGCAATACCCGGACAGTGATTACGTCCCGATCGTAAAGCAGTATCTTTGGGATACTCAGGAGATTCTTGCCCAACATGAATATGGAATCGGAAAGTACTACTATGATAAGGGAAACTACGCCGGCGCCAGAGGGCGTTTGCAGGAAATCATAAATAATTATCCCAGTTACTCCGGGATGGACGACGCTCTGTTCCTTTTGGCGAGCGGACAGGAGAAAAGCAATAATCCTGAAGAATCGGCAATCTATTATGGAAAGATTTTAAGCGAATTCCCATTCAGCAAGCATGTCGAGGAAGCAAAAGCAAAGCTGAATTCACTGGGCAAACCGATTCCTTCTGTCGATACGGCACTTGCGGCTGCGAATCAGTCACGCCTGAAGCCGTCTGAAGGGTTTTCGCTTGTGAAGCCTTTCATAGATGTTGGGAAGACGCTCGGATTTGTCGCCGCGCCTGATCTTTATAAGGTGGCCAAAAAGAGTGTCGAGGAGGAAAAGATAAAGACGGCTGAAGCTGCTGCCAGAACTCCTGAGGGTGGGCCGTCCGGAAGTGATATTCAGATCCAGTCGACCATTAGGAAAAGCGCTTCCGGCGAGACCACGGATACAACGGTTGTAGGAACGAGTGCGGATCCGCCCCAGCCAAGTGATCAAGACAAGAACAAACCGGCGAACAAGCTGAGGAAAAAGAAAGTTAAAAAACCTTCGTGAGCTTCCCATGACTCTAAAGCTGCTTGTTGCAGATGACAGCGTAACCATACAAAAGATGGTCAGTCTGGCTTTCAGCGGCGACGATGTTGTGATTGAAGCGGTTTCGGATGGGAATTCCGCCCTTCAGTCGCTGAAGAGCTTCAACCCGGACATTGTGCTGGCCGACGTCTTCATGCCCGGCTGCAGCGGATATGAAGTATGTGAGCGGATGAAGGAAGATCCCGAATTCAATCATATTCCGGTCATACTGCTGGTCGGGACGTTTGAACCTTTTGACGAGTTGGAGGCTGCCAGAGTCCGATGCAACGGCTATCTCGTCAAGCCCTTTGACACATCCGAGCTAATTCAGACTGTTCAAGCTCAGGTCGCGAAACAGGAAGTTTCAGAAGTTTCCGTGGCCACGGACGAGGGTCCCTCAAGAAAAACAAAACTCTGTCCGCCTCATTCGAGCACCAGAGGCCTGGTAACGCCTGCTGCATGGAATTCATTCCTTGGGGAGGCTCGAATTCTCGAGCTCTTTGATGAGAAGACTTTGGCGTCGGCTGGGGGCAATGAACATGCTTTGTTGGATGCTGTGCAGGCATCATCGTCGAAGCCCGACTTGCAGCTATCGGAGGATTTCCTCAACGCCATTGCAGACAAAGTTGTCCGCAGGATGTCCATGGACGTTATCCGCGAAATTGCATGGGAAGTTGTTCCGGAACTTTCGGAATCGATTATTCGCGACGCCATGCAACAACGTCAGAAGTCTTCTTAGCACCTTCGAGGCCTGGAGTCTTTGAGACAGCCTCGAGGGTTCAAAGCTAGACTAGTCTCCCCAATTCGAATAAAATCTTAAATTTTGTTCCTGCGCTTATTTTCAACTGTGAAATGAGGTTTTGAAATGTCTCGCGAACCGCTCGCCAAATCTTACAGCCCAAGCCAATTCGAGCAACAATGGTATGCTTTCTGGGAGGAAAAGAGGTTTTTCCAGGCCGACAATACTTCAACGAAACCCCGATTTTCTATTGTGATCCCTCCTCCAAACGTAACCGGTTCGCTTCACATGGGGCATGCACTGCAGCACACGCTGCACGATATCCTGGTTCGCTGGAAAAGAATGAGCGGCTTCAACACACTCTGGCTGCCGGGAACGGATCATGCCAGCATTGCCGTTCATTACGTTCTGGACAAGCAGCTGGAAAAGGAGAAGCGAAGCCGATTCGATCTGGGACGGGAAGAGTTTTTAAAACGCGCGTGGGAATGGAAGAAAACGAGCGGGGGAACAATTCTCAACCAGATGCGGCGCATGGGAGTATCGTGCGACTGGAGCCGTGAACGTTTCACCATGGATGACCAGCTGTCGCGCGCAGTCGTTGAGGTTTTCGTGCGTCTTTATGAAGAAGGGCTTATTTACCGGGGCGAATATATCGTCAACTGGTGCCCTCGCTGCAAGACCGCAATTTCGGATCTCGAGGTCCTTTATAAATCGACTGAAGGGAATGGGAAGCTCTGGCATGTGAAGTATCCAGTGGCCGGAAGCGACGAATACGTCGTTGTGGCTACTACTCGTCCTGAAACAATGCTAGGAGATACGGCTGTTGCCGTCCATCCCGAGGATCCGCGATATCAAAACCTGGTCGGGAAAAAAGTAATCCTGCCGGTCATGAACAGGGGAATCCCCATAATTGCCGATTCATTTGTTGACCGAGAATTTGGGACAGGCGCCGTTAAGGTTACCCCGGCCCACGATCCGCACGACTATGAGGCGGGCATCCGCCATGGGCTAGCAAAAATCACGGTGATAGACGATGCGGGCGCAATGACGGAAGCGGCCGGACCCTACAAGGGAATGGATCGGTTTGACTGTCGAAAAGAACTCGTGGCGCGGCTTGAAGCCGAAGGATACCTGCTGAAGATTGAAAATTATGAATACAACATCGCAAGGTGCTATCGCTGTTCAACCGTGGTGGAACCGAAGATCTCGATGCAATGGTACTTGAAAGTTGAAAGTCTGGCCAAACCGGCAATCGATGTCGTGGAGAATGGGCGCACACAATTCGCACCGGATACCTTCAAGAACCGATATTTCGAATGGATGTACAACATCCACGACTGGTGCATTTCGCGCCAGCTTTGGTGGGGTCATCGCATCCCTGCCTGGTATTGCGATGCATGCGGCGAAATCATTGTGTCCCGAACGATCCCCTCGATCTGCACGCGTTGCGGAGGCAAACTGCGTGAGGAGGAAGATATTCTTGATACCTGGTTCAGCTCGGCCTTGTGGCCCTTTTCAACACTTGGCTGGCCGGATGACACGGCTGATCTTCGCGTCTTCTATCCAACAGACGTATTGATCACGGGGGCTGACATCATATTCTTCTGGGTTGCCAGGATGATTATGATGGGTCTCAAATTTGTCGGAGATATTCCCTTTCGTCAGGTTCACATCAACGGAATTGTGCGGGATGTTAAAGGGAAAAAAATGAGCAAAGTCACAGGCAACGTGATCGAACCGCTTCAGCTGATTGAGGAGTATGGTGCAGATGCGGTTCGATTCACACTTTCATCCATGGCCGTTCCGGGGACCGACATCCCGTTCTCTACAGACCGGATGAAGGGCTACAGCGCCTTCGCCAATAAAGTCTGGAATGCGGCTCGGTTCGTGCTGATGAACCTTCGGGACGAAGATATCGCTGTTGCGCCTGAGGAAATTGACGAACTGATCTTGAAAAAGAAAGGTGACTTTCCTCTGGAGGATTTGTGGATTCTTCATCGCCTGAATCAAGTCTCAGCGGAAATTTCCGAATCGCTTGACAAGTTCCGCTTTCACGAGGCATCTGCGTTGATTTACCAGTTTATCTGGCACGAATTGTGCGACTGGTACATTGAGCTGGTAAAACCTGTTCTCACAGACCCGTCGGTCGCTGCCGGCGAACGGGAATTGCGCATCAAAGTACTGATTCACACCATGGATTTTGCACTGCGGCTGCTGCACCCGTTCATGCCTTTTATAACCGAGGAAATCTGGCAGAAAATACCACACAAAGGGGATTCGGTCATGGTTCAGGAATTCCCTTTGCCTCGAAATATTCGTGAAAATTTTGAGGCTGCTCAGAAAATGCAGGATTTGATGGATTTGATTGGAGAAATCCGTTCGCTGCGCGCTGAAATGAATATCGATCCCAAGCGGTCCCTTGATGCCGTGCTTGCAATACGCGTGTCGACCGACAAAGATCTTGTTCAGGAGAACCTGAAAAAGGTTCGGACTTTGGCACGGCTGAATAAGGTTGAATTCTCGGATTCCGCTTCGGGCAACCTGTTGAGGGGTGTTTGGAGACTGGGGGAGTTCGGGCTGGATGTGCACGATGCCATCAATATTGCCGCTGAACGAGACCGCATGGAGAAGGAAATCAGGCGAGTGAAAGAAGAAGCTGAAAAAATCACTCAAAAGTTAAACAGCCCCGATTTTCTGTCACGCGCCCCTGAAGAAGTTGTAGAGGAAAATCGTACGCGCCACAAGGAACTGCTCGAACGGCATCGAAAGCTCGAATCGAACCTCAGTCGGCTGCCGCTGAAATAGCAATGTCCACTTTGAAGACTCCCTCTCTCATGATCGATTTAGGGCACGTAGGAGACAACGGCCTGCCGTTGAACTCTGCTGCATGGTTCCAGAAGGAACTGGCGCTGTGCAAGGAATGGGGATTCCAACTGAATTATTCCAACAATCGGGTGAGCTTGCAGTTTGATCAAGATCAGCTTGTGCCGTATTGGATTCAGAAGGAGACACCGGCTATTGCCTGGGATTGGCTCAGAGTGCACGGTTTTTTCCGCGCAGGATCCACGAACAGCGAGGCTCTCGAATTGGCACGCAAGGGAACGCCGAGCGGAACATTGGTCTACACCGAAGAACAGACGGCAGGAAAGGGAAGAAACGGCCGTTCCTGGTTTTCAAGCGCCGGAAGGGGACTGTATTTTACGATTGTGATTCGTCCCACCCAGCCTCTTAGATTTTGGCCCCTTTTAACCCATGTGGCATCTGTGGCATTGATTGAGACTTTGAAGGATCTTTTTAGTCCGCTAAAAATAATTCCTCATCCTTTAGCCCTTGATCTGAAATGGCCCAATGACGTTTTACTTTCGGGCAAAAAATGCGCCGGCATATTGCTCGAAACAATGACCGAAGGTTTGAACCATGCCGCCCTGGTCGGGTTGGGAATCAATGTCCGGAAAGGGTCTGTTCCTGAATCCCTGGAAAAAACCGCAGCATATCTGGAGAAAATGACAGACGCCGTTGTGCCTCGCCGGCAACTTCTCGTGCGATTCCTCCAGAATTTCCAGGAGTTCTTTCTGATGTTCGAGCAGGGGAAGCACAAGGATCTGTTGGAGCGATGGAAAAGTAATTCCTCGATGTGGGATGGCACGCATGTCTGGATTACCGAAGGAAACAAGCGCCGAAGCGCGATTACCTGCGGTTTGAACGAAATCGGCGCGCTTATGATCAGGACGCCGGAGGGAAATCTGGAAACGGTCCTTGCCGGGGACATCAGTGTAAGCAGGGTGGTCGAGGGCTAATATCTTAGAGGCTTCGAGTCTTTGAGCCTTCGTGATTTCGCTAATGTGAATGGCTCGAAGACTCAAAGGCTCAAAGATTCAAAGCAAAGGAGATGGTATGCTGTTCAACCGATCCTCTAAAGAGACACCCGAAAAAAAAGCAGGGTTGTTCGAGAGGATGAAGAAAGCCCTGGGAGCAACCAAAGAGAACCTAGTCAACAGAATCGAGGCTGTCCTTTTCTCGCGCCCCGGAATAGATGAAAATGTGCTCGATGAGCTTGAGGGCACGTTGCTTGGCGCGGATTTGGGCGTTCGGGTTACCGAAAGGATTATGGATGCAATCCGAATGCAGCATAAAAAACAGCTGATCCAAACCCCTGATGATGCCAAAGCGGAGATTCGCAAGCAACTTCTTGCCATACTCAACATTCCCGCGGCGCCCGATCCTTCATCGCCAGATTCTCCAACACAAGTATGGATGGTGGTAGGCGTCAACGGAACGGGAAAAACGACAACGATCGGCAAGCTTGCGGCCCGCGTGTCCGCAGAGGGAAGGAAGGTTCTCGTTTGCGCTGCTGATACATTTCGGCCTGCAGCGATTGAGCAACTGACTATCTGGGCGGAAAGATCGGGCGCCCAACTCATCAAAAGCAAAACCGGCGCAGATCCGTCGGCGGTGCTTCACGATGCGTTGTCTGCTGCGGCGGCACGCGCGATCGACGTTGTAATCGTCGATACTGCGGGCAGATTGCACACGAAGAGCAATCTCATGCAGGAACTCGATAAAATGAAGCGCGTGGCCGGCCGGAAAATTCCGGGCGCACCGCATGAGGTTCTCCTGGTAGTTGATGCCACCACAGGGCAGAACGGTCTTACGCAGGCGCACGAATTTATGAAATTCACCGGGATTACAGGTCTCATCGTCACCAAGCTCGATGGAACAGCTAAAGGGGGAATTCTGTTCAGCATCTGTCAGGAGATTGGGATTCCTGTCCGGTTTATTGGAGTTGGAGAATCTCTGGAGGACCTGCTGGAGTTCTCTCCTGAGACTTTCGTCGATTCGCTTTTCGTATGAGGACTGTTCCCCCGTTTCGTGTTTTCCGTTTCATTGGTGACGGAGAGGGAAGCGGGAACGGAGAATGATGTGAAGGGCGAGATAATTCTTCACAATGCTGCGGCAGCACACTGGCTTTATTTTAAAAATCCTTACCGGATGATTGAGGCTGGCCGCATCGAGGATGTAATACCGGCTTTGCGGCAGGCCGAAACGCTGGTAAACGACAACCACTGGCATGCGGCTGGCTTCATCAGCTATGAAGCTGCCGGTGCTTTTGATGCAGCACTGTGCTCGCGCCCCGCAGTCAATTTCCCTCTTCTATGGTTTGGATTTTATGCGGAGCCGGAGGAAATCGAAATCCCGGATCCTGATTATAGTGCCTATTCGTTGGGCGAAACGACCTGCACGGTCCGCGAGTCGGAATATGGACAGACTATCTGGAAAATCAAGGAGTACATCACCGCAGGCGACACTTACCAGGTCAACTACACGCTGCGACTGCAGCTTCCTTTTTCCGGAGATCCCTGGCATCTGTTCCTCGCAATGGTCCGAGCCCAGTCAGCCGGCTATGCTGCCTGGGTGGATACGGGTCGTTATGCTATTTGTTCGGCTTCTCCGGAATTGTTCTTTCGCCTGGAGGGGAAACGGCTTACGTGCAAGCCGATGAAAGGCACGGTCAAACGCGGCCGAACTCAACTGGAAGACAAATCTCTTGCCAACTGGTTGCACTTTTCTGAAAAGAACCGCGCGGAGAACCTGATGATTGTGGATATGATCCGCAACGACCTGGGACGTGTGGCCGACGCTGGAACCGTCCGGGTGCCGCGGCTGTTCGAAGTTGAACGGCATCCGACATTGTGGCAAATGACTTCCACCGTAATCGCGGAATGCGCAAATTCCGTCACGGAAATTATGGGTGCGCTCTTTCCCTGCGCCTCAATCACCGGGGCGCCCAAGATCCGGACATCGCAGATCATTGCCGACCTGGAAACGACTCCGCGAGGGCTTTACACCGGCAGCATAGGATTCATCGCACCCGGACGCTCGGCTCAATTCAATGTGGCAATCCGGACGGCAATTGTAGACAGAGATATGGGGCGGGCGGAGTACGGCTCCGGCGGAGGAATCGTCTGGGATTCGGATTCGGAGGACGAGTATAAGGAAGCATTGTTGAAGGCGCAAATACTCAGTGAAAAGCGTCCCGATTTTTCGCTCCTCGAAACCATATTGTGGACGCCGGAGGAAGGTTATTTCCTGCTGGACTATCATTTGCAGCGCCTGACGGATTCCGCCGATTATTTTGATTACCGGTTGAATCCCGAACAAATAAAAACTCAGCTGCACGAACGGGTCTCCGGTTTCCACCAAGTTTCACAGAGGGTCAGGCTGTTGCTTTCAAAAAATGGTTCCGTCGAGATCCAGGCCGCTCCGTTCGAAATGTCAGATGCGCCCGTGCGCGTCGGTCTTGCTCAAGAGCCGGTGAATTCCGCGGATATTTTCCTGTATCACAAAACCACGCAGAGGAGTGCCTACGAGGCGGCGAGGCGAACCGTTCCGGATTGCGAAGACGCGTTGTTATGGAATGAGCGCCGGGAATTGACGGAATCATGCGTGGCAAATGTCGTCCTCGAGATGGATGGGAAGCTGCTGACTCCGCCGGTGGATTCGGGCCTGCTGGCCGGAACGTTCCGCGCCCGATTGCTCGAACAGGGAACTATTCGAGAGCAGACATTGCAGATTGATGATTTGAACCGCTGCTCAAAAATCTATTTGATCAATTCAGTTCGCAAGTGGCGGGAAGCGCAGCTCAGGTAGGTGTAAGCTGCCGGCCGCCCCTAGGAATTCTCAGTCGATTCGAGAAGTGCCTTGTCCTCCAGCAGGGTGATGCGTCGCTGATCGATCTCGATGATCCCTTGTTCCCGCAGACGAGTCAAAACGCGGGTCACAGTTTCTCTGGAGGTGCCGACCATCTCTGCCAGCTCCTGGTGTGTTATCTTGAAATCTATGATGGTCCCGTGAGCGTCACGAATTCCATGCCTTTTGGCGAGTTGATGGATCCCCATCCGAATTCTGGCATCCGCGGTGCTGGAGCTCAGGCTTTGGGTTTGCCAGACCTGGCGCAATCGGGTGCAGAGCACCTGAATAATCTGAAGCATCACCTTTTCGTTATGCAGCAGATATTTGTGAAAATCGGTGCCGCTCACAGAGATTATCTTGGAATCTTCCATCGCCGAGACGGTTGCCGGGGCCGTTTTACCATCCAGAAGAGACATCTCTCCGAAAAAATCTCCAGCCCGATGAATAGCCAGGATGGTCTCTTTTCCGCCTGCTCCGGCTTTGGCGACCTTTACTTTTCCTGAAAGCACCAGGTACATGTAAGTTCCGGTTTCTTCTTCCAAAAAAATAACCTGGTTCTTACGGTATGCCTTCACAACAAAAATATGAGCGAGCGGACTGAATTCATCGTCAGTCAGAGTGGAAAATAGTGGAACGCTTCGAATCTGGTCAACTTTCATAGCAATTTCAGTTGTGTCATTTCGTCTTGTTCCGGTTGATCAGGCGACTGCTTGCTTCTGTATCTTCTATACATGATGCGAACTAGCGCAAAAACGATTCCTGCGATGATCGCAATTCCTGCCAATAATACGACAAAAAACAGCGATTTAACGACTGTTGTCAAAATTCCGGCCGGTATGCCCCAAACTGTTTTGGGCTTTCCCGTTTTCTGATAAACCCATTTTATCAAGTAGCTGTATTTGATGGAGCCTAGTATTTTGTCCGCAGTGCCGGGATCAAAGGACCCTTCAAGAACCCCGATAATGGGCCCCGCCCTCTTTGCGTAAACCTTATCTGCACCCTTCCCGGCAGATTGCTCTCCTGCCAGGCCGCCGAGGTAGTCCTCTGCCACTTCGCTGGTTGGAAAGCTCAATAGATAAAGTGTGCCCGTGTACTCATCCACGGCATACTGTGCCTGGGCGATTTCTACATCCGAATCAAGCCGGAAATGCTTGGGCTTAATAGCTCCCGAGTAGGATTGGAAAGACTGTATGCTTGGATAGTAACGCAAACTCGCGGGCTCATAACCGAATTTGGGCAGATGGGAAACAAGCGAGGGTGGCTTGGGCGTGTGTGGACCAATCCGGTTGCTCACCGACATCGCCACTCGTCTATCGAGATCTGCGGAGGCGCCGTGCCCCTGAATGCAGACCCATTGCTTTCCCTGGGCAAAGCGAATGCCGTCCGCCCTTTTGGTGAATGAGTCTCCGGGAGGCCCCTCATAGATATCGCCGCTGCGGAGCAGCGTCAAGACAGAGTAAGCGGCGCGTGCATCGCGAAGCGTTATGATTTCAACTGATAGCGAACCCGAATTGCCGAGCGTGTAAACACGCTTTGCATACTTTTCGAACCCGACATCCGAAAAAAGCTGTCCATTGTCAATTCTCAAAAGGCGTGCAGGATCCGCGAATGTTATTTCCGACGAAATCTTCTGAAGATCGGCAAACTCGGAATCGGCAGGAAAATAGTTATCCGAGACTAACTCGACCCCGGCCGTCGCGGTTGATATGACGGCGAATATAAGAAGGAAACCGAATGAGAGATGTTTCATTTACCTTGACCGCTTGTCTGGTTTTTTACCAGGTCGGCCCCAAGAGTTTTCATGTATCCATCGATACCGGCGAAAAGCGCATCGATTAAACGTTGCTTCGTCGCTTCTTTGCTTAAGAACTTTTCATCTTTAGGATTGCTGATGAACGCAACTTCTGCAAGCACAGAGGGCATGTTGGCTCCGATAAGAACAACAAACGGTGCGCTTCTGACCCCCCTGTTTTGGGCGGAGGGAAGGATCCGGCGGGTTCCGGCGTAAAGATTCTTTTGTATTATCGAGGCCAGTTCTCTCGATTCAGTAGATTTGTCGGCTTGCGCAATCTTCTTGATCAGATCTTCGAGATCCCGCACCCTGTTGACGGTCGTTGCATTTTCTCTGGCGGCAATTTCACGTTCTGCATCATTTTTCGCAAAATCCAGATAGTAAGTCTCAACTCCGCTGATTGAGTGGATACGGCTCGAATTTGCGTGCAGGGAGATAAAGAGATCCGCTTTGTGTTGGTTAGCAATTGCGGTGCGATCCTCTAATGATATGAACGTATCATCATCCCGCGTCAGAAAGACTTCTGCACCAAGCTTGGCCTGGAGTTTTTTCTGCAGGCCTCGCGCCAATGACAGGACAAGATCTTTTTCCAGCATTCCTCCGGGTCCGATGGTTCCCTGGTCGTGCCCGCCATGTCCCGGATCAATCACGATTCGGCCAACCTTCAGTCCGAGCGTACGCGTCAAACTGCGATCTCCGCGGCTCGTTGGTGCAGCCTGACGAGGAATTGTCACAATATCGGGTTTGGCGGCAGGCGGCGCTTTCGCCGCCGAATCCGCTATCTCCTGCGGCGCTGGACTATGGGATCTTGATCCCTGGTCGGTTGAGAGATCGGTCTGTTTTAGCTTGGAGGGCGCTGGCTGTTCCAATTTTGCCTGGATTTCGCCTGGAGCCACGGGTTTGGCAGAGCCCGTATCTACCGGCGTGGATGCATCCTTTTCATTTGCCGAAGCCGGTTGGGTTTCCGTTATCGCCATAGGGGCTGCCCTGGGAGATCCAAGATGCCCGGCTTCAATTCGTTTGTCTTTAAGGTCGATGAATATGCGGAAAGGATCGCGCAATTCGGAAATTGAAAAGCCTGCTTTAGTCGAGACATCCAGTACCACGCGGACTATATTGGGGCTTTTCTGGACAACACGAATCTGCTTTAGTAGTTCATCCTCTATGCTGTAGCTTCGGTTTGCCAGGTCACGGTCTAGCTTCGCGTTGAAGATGTCGAGGTACACCCGATCGGGCTCGAATAACTTTCCCTTCTCATAGGTTGTATTCGAGTCTATGTCAATGACGACTCGTGTGTAATCGCTTGTCGACCAAAATCGGACATTCTGGATAGTGGATTGCAGTCCGGAATGGGATTCAACAGGAGAAATGCCCGTTTCTACCTGCGCAGTCTTCGAGGGCTTTGCCAAAGTCTCAGGCTGGACTGGCTCAGAACCTAATTTGGATTGGAGACGTTGAATCGCTGCGCTTGAGTACCCATATTGGGTCCTCAAGATCTTATAGGCTTCCTGAGCGGCTTGTTCATCGTGCAAGTGGATGGTGCAGATTGCCGCTAGTCGTTTTAGTGCATCCGTGCAGTTTTGGCTTCCTCCATAGTCCTTCACCAGTAAGCGGAATCGCTTAACGGCAGTCCGGTAGTATTCCGGTTTCGAAAACCTGTCGGCCGCCTCCTCGTACACCAGTGCTTCTTCATAGATCGCATTACTTGCCTGACCGTAATGTGGATCCCGAAGATAGACCTGCCGGTAGGTTCCGGCACATTCAAGATACTGGGCAAGCGCGGGCTGGTTAGTTCGGGCAATTTGAGTGCGTTTTTGTCGAGCCTGCTCGAAAGCGCGAGCAGCAGCCTGGGGACTCCAGCGAGCGACGGCTGAAGAAGGGATTGCATAGAGTGCACAAAAGGTGAAGAAAAGGATTGTGCGCGACGAGACAGCTACGCACCGGGTTACGATCATGGGAGGTATAATAGATGCGATCTGAATTTATGTCAAGTCAAAAGTGTTTAGAAATTGTTGAAAAATAAGGCATTTGCGGCATGAAGCTCAGAGTCATATGCAGAAGAGAATCGGCAGTTGTTCTTAATGAAGCGGCGGGATGTTGGTCAGGTGCGACGTCCCGGATTCATCCACGAAGCGGAAAATGGGCAATAAGGCAGGAGTCTCCCGCGCTTCGGCTTGGGGCCCTATTTCCTTTTTCCCGTAGCGCTTTGTGATGGATTGAACATAATCGCGGGTTTCCTTTATTGCGGGCACTCTTCCAAGCCGCTGAACAAGCTTTTCGCCTGCATTATAGGCAGCGAGGCTTAACTCGAGATTGTTATTGAAGCTGTCCATCAGAAATTTGAAATGCTTTACTCCGCCTTGAACGTTTTGTTCGGGGTCCAAGCTGTTCCTAACTCCAAGCCGGGCTGCGGTTTCAGGCATTAGCTGCATTAATCCCTGTGCGCCTTTGGCTGATACTGCTTTCGGGTTAAATCCGGATTCCTGGGCTATGATCGAACGAATCAAGGATGGATCCAGCTGATAATTGTTCGCATATTTTTCAATGATCGGATCAAAGGTTAGTGATTTTGGGCTGGAGCTGACAGGCAAAGAGTTTGTTTCCGGGGTTCCAGTAATTTTTAAATCTGAGACAGGGCGCGCAGGGGGGATGTTCGTAAGCACGCGATCACCGCTGTCATTGATATACGAATAGAGGGTTTGACTGAAGGAATTGCCGGCATAAATCAAAAAGGCCGTCGTGACGGCAAGAAAACATAAAAAACTCTTCATGCGAA